>JAHEOI010000050.1 GCA_018610125.1 Verrucomicrobiota bacterium | reverse complement strand
GTAAGGCCGCTCTTTGGGCGGGGGCGGAAGACCCCCGATTCGCAATGGTCGTCTCCAATGACTCGGGCTGCGGCGGTGCGGCACTCAGTCGGCGGCGCGTCGGTGAGAAGGTTGTTCAGATCAACAACAACTTCCCCCACTGGTTCTGTGAGAACTTTAGCCAATACAATGACAATGAGTCCAAGCTGCCGGTGGATCAGCATATGTTGATGTCGTTAATTGCTCCCCGCGGGCTCTATGTGGCCAGCGCCTCAAAGGACCTCTGGGCCGACCCTCGGGGTGAGTTCCTTTCTCTGGCTCACGCCTCGGGAGTGTATGCGCTTTGGGGCTACGACCGTATCGAGCCCGGCGCGATGCCCGGAGTTGATGATTCGCTGATTGTGGAGCCCCGAGCTTATCACATCCGAAGTGGCGAACATGACCTTACCGACTACGATTGGAACCAATTCATGGATTTGGCAGATAAACTTTGGCGTGACCAGTCAACCGGAGAGCAATAACCTACCAGAGGTGCCCAATGGGCAATCTCAGGAAATCGGGCTTAGGGTCTGTAAAGAAATAAATGTGTCATTTGCCGGAGCCAATGAGGCCTTCTATTTGATTTTAGTTGACAACGTCCATCGTCGCCGAGCTTTTATGAAGAAACCTTTTTCCATCCATTTGATTGTCGCTTTCGCAGTCACGATCCTGATGCCGCCCTTTATTTCGGCCGGGGAATCGGCCCAGCGTCCTAACATCGTCATATTTCTTACAGACGATCAAGGATATGGCGAGCTTGGCTGCTATGGCCATCCGGACATTCGATCGCCTCATATCGATCGTCTCGCTGGCGACGGCATGCGCTTTACCCAGGCCTATTCGGCGTCAAGCGTCTGTTCGCCGTCACGATCGGCCATCCTGACCGGACGCACCCCTTATCGAAACGGCGTTTACCGTTGGATCCCTCGCGGGAGCGAAGTCCACTTACGCGAGAGCGAGGTGACGCTGCCGGAGCTTTTGAAGGAGCAAGGCTACGCGACCTGTCATGTGGGTAAATGGCACTTGAATGCGGGGCTGCGTGAGTCGGGGCAGCCCCAACCCGGTGATCACGGATATGACCACTTTCTGGCCACCCAAAATAATGCCCGTCCTTCGCATCGTTATCCGACCAACTTCGTGCGAAACGGTGAGCCGATTGGGAAGGCGGATGCCTACTCGGCCCATTTCATTGTCGAGGAAGCCATTCAGTGGCTGAAGGAAGCACGTGATCCGGAATCCCCATTCTTTCTCACGGTCTGGACTCACGAGATCCATCGCCCGGTAGCCAGTGCTCCGCGTTACCGCAAGCTTTATCCCGACAAAGAGGAGGCTACCCAAAACTATTATGCCAACGTCACGCAGCTCGATGCCGCCTTCGGGGAATTGATGAAAGCGATCGATCACCTTGGGGAGCGGGAAGAAACACTCGTCTTTTTTACCTCCGATAATGGCCCGACCGGTGGGGGACCCGAGAGGCGAGAGAAATACACAAAGGGCCTGCGTGGCAACAAGCGCGATCTCTTCGAGGGCGGGATTCGTGTCCCGTTCATCGCCG
Organism: Verrucomicrobiota bacterium; assembly: GCA_018610125.1. Lineage (GTDB taxonomy): Bacteria > Verrucomicrobiota > Verrucomicrobiia > Limisphaerales > JAHEOI01 > JAHEOI01. The sequence continues at coordinate 12,878 of JAHEOI010000050.1, read as the reverse complement.
CATGGCCGGGACATATCCCGGCCGGTGCCGTGAATCAGGAACCGATTGTCGGGAGTGATATCTTCACGACCGTATGCGATATCGTGGGCCTATCCAAGCCGACAAATCGTGATCTGGATGGGACCTCGATCGCTCCGGCCTTTGACGGCAAGCCCATACAACGCTCCACGCCCCTTTATTGGCGGATGGGCGGCAGTCGTCCTTTTCAGGTCGCAATGCGAAAAGATGAGTGGAAGATCCTGGCTACCGACGACTTCGATTGGGTCGAGCTTTACCATTTGGCCGGCGATCCCAAAGAGCAAAACGAGCTTTCGCAGGAGCGCCCCGAGGTATTCAAGCGCATGAAGGATCAGTTGCTGAAGCTCAACGAAGAGATCGAGCAAGAAGGGCCGGATTGGTGGCAGGATGATCCGAACGAAGGTTATGCGCGTGCGAAAAGGCTCCCCAAAGGCGAGGACCAGACGGGTGAATTCGACGTTGTCCGGGGTGGCGTTGTGAGCAACCATTCGCTTGGTTACCGGTTAAATGCTCAAGAGGGTGAGGCAATCGCCATGCGAGAGCTCGCGAGCCCGATCCAAGGGAAGGCGACGTTCCGCATTCGTTACCGTACGCTTGTGGATCAACAGATCCGCAATGCCCTCTTCGTATTCGGAAAAGAGCCCACGAATGACACGATCAAAGTGGGGACAGCGATCGGAATGGGACAGCACGTCGTGATGAAAGGGGGATGGGGGCGTTTCATGGCACGACTCGCTCCCGGCGATTTCGATGCGAGCGAAACGTTTGAGCTGGACCTCAAGGTTAATCTCCGTGAGCGGAAGCTTACCGCCACAATTGGGGGGAACCGAATAGAGGCACGCCTCCCGAAAGATCTCGACCAAATTGAATATGTCGGCGTTTATGCCAAGCAGACCGAAAGCGCCTTCTCCCCGATAGAAGTGATACGAGGAGATCACAAATGAGGACACAGTGGCCGATTATTGTCAGGATTGTCTCGCCGCAGATTCCTTGAGACCGAAAACGATGGTGAGGGCAAGCTTCAAAACTTGACTCATCCTGGTTCATAAGCTGTTTGCGATCCGAGGCTTTTGGGTCGTTTTATTCTATATCGGGTTGGACGAATAAAGCTTTTTCGGAGGAATCGCATTATGCGTAACAGAGCGCTCTTTACCCTTATCCTTGTAATGGCCTTCTCGCCCGATCCAAGCGCACTGGATGCCGAGGAAACCGTGGCGAAGGCGTCCGGGCATATGTCGGGAAGGTCGAATAGTGCAGGCCCTTTACAGGTTGATGGCATTTTCCCCCACCTAACCATGGAAGCCGGGGCAAAGATCAGAAGCGAAGTAGGTATTGGCGCGCTGGTGGCTTGGGCCAACAAGTTGTGGGCGGTGACCTACACCTCTCATGGCAAAAGCCGGGGAGAAACCGGCCTCGGACTCTTCGAGATCAGTCCCGACATGTCCATGCGCCGTCACCCAAAAGCCGTAACCGGTACCTACGCCAATCGCATGATCCATTGGCCGAGCAACCAGGCCATCGTCGGCCCCCACATCATCGATGAAGAGGGTAACGTCCGGACATTTGAGGATCTGACAGGACCGCGCCTGGCAGCGACCATGAGCCACCTTGAGAGCCCGGAGAACAAAGTCTATTTCCTTGGCATGGGCGGCGGATTCTATGAAGCCGATGTGGAGACCCTAAAAACCAAGAAGCTGGCATCACTCCGCGAGGTGCTGCCCGGCGTCGGTCACTTCAAAGCCGCTTATACGGCACATGGCCGCGTCGTCGTCGCGGATAACCGAACAGTCCAGGCCGGCGCTAAATGGGGACGGGCACAAGCCCCCCCAAAGGCAGGTAAGGTCGGCATATTGGCGGAGTGGGACGGCGATGAGTGGACGGTCATCGACCGCCGTCCTTACGTCGAGGTGAGTGGCCTGCCGTCTTATGGCTCGGCGATATTCGCGCTGGGCTTTGATCGGGCCTCGGTGATCTTGAAGGTCTTTGCCCGTGGGGATTGGGATACGTATCGGTTGCCGAAGGCCAGTCACACCTATGACCACGATTCAAACACGGAGTGGTACCGCATTCGCCAGGTGCAAAGCAAGCGTTTCCTGATGGACGCGCACGGCATGTTCTATGAGCTTCCCGCGTTTACTTACTACGACTCGGTATGGGGCATCCGTCCAATTTCCACGCACCTGCGCGTGGTGCCGGACTTTGTCAGTTGGCGCGGCATGCTGGTACTGGCAGCGGACATGCAGGAGGCCAACGTGGGGCGCCAGGATTCACGCCTGGGTCAGCGACAATCGAATCTTTGGTTCGGCAAAACAGACGATCTCTGGAAGTGGGGCAAGCCCCGCGGCTGGGGCGGCCCTTGGCTCGAGAAATCGGTGAAAGCCGATCAGCCATCAAACCCGTATCTGATGACAGGCTTCGATGACAAGGTACTGCACCTGAGGCATCAATCAGATCAACCGGTCACTTTCACTGTTGAAGTGGATTTTGTCGGCAGGGGCAACTTCAGTACATACAAGCAAATCGAGGTGCCTGCGAACGGCTACGTGCATCACGAGTTTCCGGATGCTTTTTCGGCACATTGGGTGCGATTCCGCGCGGACAGGGACTGCATGGCCACGACCTGGTTGACATACAAATGACTTGGAATCCCGCCCGGATATTGCCGTAGTTCGGCCACGACGATATCCGCCCGAAAAGTCCTCATCTGTGTCAGTGTTATCACTATGACCGGTGCACAAGCAGCACTCCGAACCCTGTCACAACCAAGCCGATCGTGTCAGTGGTTTGCAACACATCACCGAAGGCGATCCATGCCATTAACATTGTGACTGGCGGACCGAGGTAAAAGAGACTGGCCACGCGAGTGGCGCTGGTTACCGTCAGTAAGCGCCACATTAACCCGTAGGCTCCCAGCGAAACCGCGAATATGAGCCAGCCCATTGTTAACAAAAACGGTGTTTCCCAGCGAGTGACAAATTGTTCAACCAACCCGGCTGGTATGCTGACTGCCACCGTGGTAGCCAAACACTGATAGAAAAGGTCGACATCGAGAGAGATGGTCTGCGTGTGACCGGCAAGCTCCTTGGAGCGTTGGAAGAGGCTTGCCGCCGTAATGGCGATCGGAGATCCGAATGGAATAAGGTAACCAAAAAGAGAGGCTGAAGAATCCACGCTCAACCGGCCGCCCACCGCTAAAGCCACACCGACGAAACCAACGATCAAGCCCAACCATTGCCGCGGATTTGTGTGCTCGCCTAAAACGGGACCGGAGAAAGCGCCGGTCATTAGCGGTTGCAAAGCGACGACAAGAGCGACGATTCCGGCGGGCACATCTCGCTGTAACGCCATCAGAACGCAGCCAAGCCAAACACCATGGGCCAGCACACCGACTACTGTCGCTCGAAAAACAGGGCTGAACCCCGGCCATAGGCAACGACCACGCAGCTTCAAATAGGCGCAAAGGACCATCGTCAATACGGCATAACGCCAGAAAAGCAATGTAAACGGTTCGGTATACGGGAGTCCGTACTCCGCCCCGATAAATCCCGAGTTCCAAAGCAGAACAAACCCTGCAGAGAGTGTTAGTGTTGTTGCCGTTCCGTGGCGCATATTCATCGAGAGTTGAGCCCGAAGCTCCCAAAGATCAAACCAATAGGCCATTTCGTATGAAAATGCAACCAGACCCATTCGGCCGATTTTTATGAGGGGATTCCCGACAATGCTATTTCACCGGGAGAAGGCATGGGGGCAAGCCTGGTTGCTTCATCGAATTGAAGGGGATCCCGATCCGGACGTGTAACGCTCAAGTCTGCCGTCAGAGGGGACGTTTACCATTGGTTTCCCATCGAGGTATCCATGGCGCGCCAAGAATTGATCAACCCGGAAGAGGGTTCCTTCCATCCAAGGGGCTCGGTTGAAGAAGGCGTGTCCGACACGCTCGGCCGTGTAAAGCTCGGCGTCGAATTCCAGTTTATTCGCTCGTTTTAAATACGTCTTCGCCTGGGCAAGCAAACCATCCTCTGTCCCGTAGAGCAGTAGGGTCGGGGGCGTCTCATCCGTCAAATGCAGGTTGGGTGAAATCTTTCGGGCCATCGCTTTGGATCCAACTCGAGCGACATGCCGCTCGTCCGTGCAGTCAAGCACTGGGTTGTAGAGGACCAAGAGATTGGGCTTGGAGGAAATCGACAAGTCTTCACCTTCAGGTTCGAGACCGTCGACAGTCCGGGTGCAGGCTGCAATATGTCCGCCCGCTGAGCCTCCGGAAGCGACAATGCGATCCGGATCGATTCCGAGGCGCTCGGCATGGTTTCGCAGCCAGCGGACGGCGCTCTTGGCATCCTCGACGCATTGGTCGGGCGTTACCTCATGGCGGTTTTTGACTCGATAATCAGCACGGGCTGTAACCATCCCTCGTTTGGCAAGATATCTGGCTTGCGGTGTAAACTGCTCGACCGACCCGCTCCTCCAGCCACCCCCGAAGAAAAACACAATCGCTGGGAATTCCCTCTGAGGCGACCACTCTTCCGGATAGTGCATCCAGATCTTAAGGTCTGCTTCATCTGTTTGTTTGTAGACGAAGGTCTCTCCTTGATCACCGGATGGTGTCGGCACGGGCTGGGCTTCGACTCCAGGGGGCCCCTTAAGGAAGACAACGGATAGCAACAAGAAAGCTAGGCAGTGAACGTTGCGCATAAGCCTATGGTTGGCCGATGCCACGACACGAAGTCAAGCTTTTGGCAGCTTGAGATGTTCCGTCCGGGTCGGAGCCCGCCTCAAGCAGTCTTGCTCCAGCGAACCCTAAAGCAAGATCTGCCGTGTCCGAACGCTCGGTCCGTGCAACTCAAAAGAACCTGGCGATTTATCTTAACCTGGGAAGCCCCTCGGTATCAGCCCGAAAAGCTCGCTAAAAGAGCTCTAAAAGGGGAGGGGAACGCGATCGGGAGGAACGGAAGCGCAGAGCGAGGAGGGGGCTTCGGCGAGTCGGACACAAAAAGAACTTCCCGTCGGAGAAAACCGACGGGGAGTAAGATTGGACCCCGTCACGGATTGATTGCCCGGTGCTCGTTGCCTCATCTGGGCGGACTCCTGTAAATTCGATTTGTTATGAAAGCATTGCCGGATGACCTCAAGCCGATTTTTTAATAGTCTGTTTCGACGCTTCGACGCGACGATTGTTGGCCGGGTCTCTCCAAGAGACGGAATACTTTCCCGATTTTCTCTTCACTGAAATAACGTCCCGGGTTTTCTGGGATTTATAGATGAGATAAAGCGATCCTGGATCGGCGAGACAGTAATTTGTGGACGAGAGTGTGCACACCATTTGTGTCATCTCTGATTCAGTTGAAAACCTCGGTCTGAAGGAGAAAGTCGCCCATTAAATAAGGTGCGCTTACGCTGGTGGTCGCGTTCATCAAGGCGGACGGGACCCTATGGCATTGGCGGTCAGGGGACAAGGTATCGGATGTAACCCAAGTCGGTCGGCGTTCAGATTGAATCGCGGTTCATATGGAAAACGTTCAGACTTTACGGGAGCCGTCGCTGAGGGATGTTGGAAGGGATTTTGTTGTTGACTTTAACGCTCGGATCCGTGGCGACTAGCTGACAGTGCTGACAATAGAGCGGTTGCTACCGGACGAGTTTACCGGTAGCGGACCCTGTCAGCGTGTCAGTCCTTTTCCCAAGGAACCACCCACTTATAAATCTTCCCGGAGTAATCGTTTCCGGAATGCTCATAGACTTGATTTGGCTTGGCGCCATCCATGTCGGAGTTATAGGAGATGATACGGGATCCAGGTTGAAGCGTGGCCAGTTTCGGCTTTAGCTTGCGGTTCAACGAAGGCAAGAGATAAAGGGTGACCACATCCGCGTCACTGAAATCGATCTCAAAGATGTCGGCGTGCTTGATCGTGACCAGGTCTTCAACACCCTTCTCCCGGACGTTCTTGCGCGACTCTTTAACGAAATGGGCATCGCTATTAACTCCGACGCCTTCGATGCCGAATTTTTTGGCCGCCCTGACCACGATTCGCCCATCGACGCAGTTTAGATCGTAGAGGAGGTCCCCGCTTTCGATCTCGGCCATTTCGAGCATCTTGTCGACGGCGGGCTGAGGTGTCGGGACAAAGATGACGTCCGGCTGAGGTGTCGACGCGGAAGAACTAGGCGACTCGGAAGACGTGGTCGTCTTTTTGCCCGTGAGGGGCTCGCCCACTTCCAACCGTAGGTTTCTAAGTTGGGTACGGGGTGCAATGACAATCTTGTTGGCTCCATCCACGGCGAGTGGTCCCTTGATCAATCCCGACTTCGGTCCGATATGGAAATAAATGAAATCGCGGGAAACGTCCGCGTAGAATCGGTACCATCGCTCGGTTTGGAGGGAATCAAACTGCACCGGCCAAGTGGTCCCATCTTGCTGTTTGCCCTCATGGAGTCGTCGCTTAACGCGTAAGCCATCGGTGTTGGCGGCATAACGCTTCACTCCACTCCATTCGCGGAGCCATAATGTGAACCCGTGCGGTAGATCGCTTGGGAATGGAAGCTCCTTACTTTCGTATTTTCCTCCAAGCCAAACTTCCCCGCGCAATCGAAACCGCTTCCCCTCAGTGTGGTAGAGATAGAGCCATTGTGGTTCAGAAGTTGTGATTTGGCCTTTGGGATCCACGTGGAAAAACTTGAGCTGCTCTCCGACGTAACGCTTTCCGGCGTCGGATGTCAGCTCCACCCCGGCAGGCAATGCCGGCACACTCTGTTGGGCGTACCGCCATTCCGGACCGGTGAACCGCTCCAGAGTGTTCTCTGCCGATGTCATATGCGTTTTGGCTCCTCCAATCTCGACGACACCATGGAAGGGAAGCCCGATAGGGTCGCTGTCAATGTCGGGCCAATCATTCCACTCGGACTGGGCGTCATGCCCTGGATAATACATTGCCACAAAATTCTCCTGCTCATCTCCATTCGGCTCACCCGGAGCCCAGTCGGTATACTCAACAGGCTCTCCCGTTATCCAGGCAAATTTGCCTTCGTGGAAAGCGTCGGTGAGACCGATCCAAAGCAGGCGGGGGCTCTCATTGAAGTGACCGAAGGTTTCGTAGACCCATTGGGCTTCCTGTTCGGAAGTAAAGGTTGCCAAATGACCATCGAGACGTTGCGACTCCCTGAGCGCCTCGAGCCATGTGCTTTGCTCAAGGAGGTAATAGTCGTGCCCATTTTCCGGGTAGGTCACGGGCCCTTTAAGGATCCCTGCCGAGCCCGAAGCGATGAGGAGGCTTAAGAAAAGCGGAAGTCCGATAGTGACGGGCTTTGCGTCGGACATAATAGGCTCTTTCGAGGTTGGCGGTTAATAATCCGGTTTGCTGGTACAAACATCAGCCACGGTGACAGGATTGTCCATTCGAGAATCGCACTTTTTTGAAAGGGGGGCGAGCAGTTGCTATCTGAGGCGGCAGTTGGCCGATCCAACCATAGAAGGGCTCTCCCAATGGGGCCTTTCTTTTGGCCATCATCCCCTACCTGCCAGCGGTGTCGGCGCATCTTCGCACTATCGAAGAGAACCACTCCCTGGACTGGCGCCAATTTTGGTTTCTGGCGCGGTGTGATGAAGGAGCATAGCCTTGAATGATCGGAACCCAAACCTCCTTCGCTTCTTCGAGCTTGCCCTGAGATAATCCGAACCATGCGTCTCTTCCCTGACATTTCTCCGACGTGAGCCCGGCAAAGGAAAATGTCGCCCTGTCGGGATTAAGCTATAGCTCTGTGATTGGAGCGTGTTTAAAGTGCTTGACGGCGTGTCGGGGGCCGAATCGATTCAAATCGATTCGATTCCTGGCGAAAGCAGGTTTTCTCGTGCCCGGATTGCTGGTGTTGGCCCGGACCCAAACTGAACGATCTTTCGGGACCGACGTGCGGTGACGTCCGGTTAGGCCAGCTCTGACTGGTGGTTCTGTTCGATTGGAAGGTATCGAAATTGCAAGTTGTCCGTTGGGCATTTAGCCACGCATTGGCGGGTGGAGGCGACGAAGCCCGTGAAATGGTGCGGTCTGGGACCAGCGCAGGCCAGAGGGATAGAAAGTCCCTCGATTCCTCCCGTATCACACGATGACCCAATTACCAGAGAATAGCCGTCCTATTGCGCAAGTTCCCGCCGATGCTTTAGTGTGCTCCTTGCCGATTTTGCGCTCGGGCAGTAGGCCTGCCCGAGAGTATTCAAGAAAACCAGAGAGAGAAGATTGCCATGCAAACGCCGATTAAATCCGTAATCCCGATTGCCGCACTTATTATTGGATCCATGGGGCTGAACCTGCGGGCGGCCTCCGACGAGCAGCGACTAAGTCGCAAGGATATCGAGAGCTCGTCCAATATTGATGTGGACACAAAATCTCAACCCGGAGGAATGACCCGGTTCATGATAGATGTCGGGCTCAGCGCCGACGCGTCACCCTCACGCCACCTGCGGGGCCGCCTGGAAGTCTATGACAACGAACAGCTTATCGTTTCCGGCGAAGTCAAGAATGTGCACCCGGCACCCCTGTCCAAACGACGCCGCCGATTAGGCGCCGAGCCGCGTCCAATTGAGTTCGCCTTTTCCATGCGTGACCAATATGTCGAAGGCTCCCGCTTCTACCTGACATACGTCTACCCGGAAAGCGAGAGAACGGCCATTTACTGGGTCGAGCTCAACGATCTTCTGGAGTCACCGTGAGCTGTTGCCAAACACCGGATATCCGGGTGGGAGCAAATGGCACGACTCGTTGAGGAGTCGGCCTTACCCATCCTAAAGGAATGACTCTGTCGTAGCGAAACCATCTGTCTGAGGGACCGTATGCGGGAAAAACCGCTCGTACGGATCTTGGGGGTGTCAGCGGGCAACCGCTGGCACTACCTGGAGACCATTCGAGCCATGTGCGTAATCGAATCCTTTGGCAGCATTGAAAGCTTACTGTCTACGCCTCGCTAGCAGTGCGGTGACTTGTCACCGCTTTCCTTTTTTCTGCGGCCTTGCCGAATCATCCGGGCCATTGGTAAGAAGCCCGAATTAATCGAAACGCGCTGCCGTATCGACAGCGCTGACAAGTCAGCGCACTGCGACCTCTCCAAACGCTTCGCGACCTCTTTGCCATCTGCCAAGGCCGTGCCCTCGACCGCCTACAGTGCCGGCCACAGACAGAGGTTAGCGCTTATAGGGCGAAGGCCGTAGGTGCTAAACCGCCACCGTGATGAAGCCCTAAAAGGGCGGGTGAAAGCCATCCCTACCGCATTTCCGAACGGCATTACGCCAAATGCCGGCCTTATTTCTTTCCAGGCTTTAAGTCGCCGCCATCGGCACCCTGCCTGAATTCCGGAGTTGACTGAACAAAATTGTATAGACACGGAGAGAATTCTTTGATAGGGGTATTGGAGTAATATGGACTTAACAAAGCTGACAAGTAATCAAACGAAGGATATCGCAAAGCTGCTGGAAAGAAAAGAATCCCTGGAGAGCGAGCTGCAGAAGATTGAGCAACAGCTCGCTCGGTACGACGGAGGAACAGCGCCGGCCGCTAAAAAAGCGAAAGTGGGCAGGCCTGCCAAGCAAGACTCCTCAGCCCGCTCGCAAAAGGCCTCAAGATCCGCTTCAACAACCACAACCCGTAAGCGAGCACCTCGAGGGCAGCTTAAGGAAGGAATCATCAATGCGTTGAATAGTGCCGGCAAGGAAGGGCTCACGGTTAAGGAGCTTGCTCAGCGATTGAATACCAGCACAGGGAATATTCATGCCTGGTTCTTTACGACCGGCAAAAAGATGAAGGGGATCAAAAAAGTCGGTCCCGGAAAATACACCCTCTCCGGGAAATATCAATAGGCTTGGAATGCCGCCAAAAGGCATCCAGACATCCATTTCATCACGGCGAAGAGCGAAGTGGCTCTTCGCCCGACTCTTTCATCCAGGCAGCGGGTTGATCAATCCCAACGGGCCGTGCTGCCTCACCGCGGATTTTCATTAAGGCCGTCGGCTGCGCTTCCGAAGAATCAGGCTGGTTTGACGAAGCGCAAGCGGGTCGAGCCGGCACTCGGACAAGCGGGTCAATTGTATAAGGTACCGAGGACTGCATCTTCGGCATATAGCCGGGCAACCCTGCGTGTACAACAACGGCCGGCATTTTGCAGTGGTGGAGCTCGGCCACCAAAGGCAACTGTCGGCGGTTTTTAGCTCGACTGCTTTTGGTTTGACCGGGGCTTGGACCGATGCGGAGCTGCGGAGTCCGGAGGACCGGCGAAGATTGCCCCGGCCGGCGGAGCTCAAGGGGACGGCCCGCTGGACCAAACGAGACTTTAACGATCGTTGTCGACGTGCCCGAAGAGCCTAATAATCCCCGTACCTATGTACGTTCCCTGGCCATTGGCAACTGATGCGCGGTAACCTCATTGTGACAGAGCAGTGATGAAATATTTCGCGGGCAATTTCTGCAAAGATCTTGGCAAGAATCACCATGGGAACCGGATTGACAGGCATTGGTGGAAGAAAGAGCGTTTCGTTATGAGTAATTCCAACCATGTTACGACAAGTAGCCGTCGAGAATTTCTAAAGAACACCGGGCGTTTCGCTGCGGTTTCGGCGTTGGCTGGCACGGCGATCCCATACGTCCATGCCGGTGACAATCAGACGATTCGAGTCGCTTTGGTCGGCTGCGGCGGCCGGGGAACCGGCGCCGCCGGGAATGCCTTATCGGTCAAACAAGGGCCGACCAAGCTGGTTGCGATGGCCGACGTGTTTGACCATCGCTTGAAGGGGAGCTACGACGCGCTGACCCAGCGCTTTAAGGACCAAGTCGACGTGCCTGAGGATCGCAAGTTTATCGGCTTCGACGCTTATCGAAAGGCCATTGATTGTCTGAGCCCCGGGGATGTTGTGATCTTTGCGACACCGCCTGCATTCCGCTGGGTGCATTTCACTTACGCGATCAAGAAGGGGGTCAATGTCTTTATGGAGAAGCCGGTTACCGTGGATGGGCCAACCACTCGGCGGATGCTGAAACTGGCGGAGGATTCCAAGAAGAAAAACATGAAAGTCGGTGTCGGGTTGATGATCCGTCACTGCCGGGCTCGAAGGGCTCTTCTGGACCGGATCCGCGACGGCGAGATCGGGGATATCGTCACCCTCCGGGCCTATCGAATGGCGGGGCCGATGGTCGGGTTTGCCAAGCCGAATCCCGGCAAATTGAGCGAGCTGATGTATCAAATCAAGGAATTCCACAGCTTTCTCTGGGGAAGCGGCGGAATCTACAGTGACTTTTACATTCACCAGATCGACGAATGCAGTTGGATGAAAGGCGCATGGCCGGAGCGGGCGCAGGCGGTTGGTGGTCGGCAATATCGAGGGGAGTCAATCGATCAGAATTTCGACCACTATTCTGTCGAGTACACCTATCCTGACGGAAACAAGCTTTTCCTTTACGGGCGCAATATTGCCGGGTGCCATGATGAGTTTGCCAGTTATGCCCACGGAACCAAGGGGCTTGGAATCATCTCGACCTCCTCTCATAGCCCCGGTCGATGCCGAACCTACGAGGGGTACAACATTGAGAAGGACAAGCTTATTTGGGGCTTTCCGCAGCCTGAGCCGAATCCCTACCAGACTGAGTGGGATGATCTGGTGGACGCAATCCGCAATGACAAGCCTTACAACGAGGTGAAACGAGGTGCCGAGGCCAGCTTGGTCAGCTCGATGGGGCGCATGGCCTCACATACGGGCCAGGTGGTCAGTTGGGATGATATCCTGAATTGCGATCACGAATTTGCGCCTGAAGTCGATGAGCTAACCTTGAATTCCCCGGCCCCGATCCAGGCAGGTGACGATGGGAAATATCCGGTTCCACAGCCGGGTATCGTGACCGACCAGGAGTATCGGATTAATCAAGTGAGCTAAAGCGCAAGAAGAACACGTAGAAACGATGGGGGCGGCGTGTCTGGTGCCGCCCCATTTTTATTGGGCGAGCGCTGGATTCCTTGTTAAAGCAACCTTGATGCTTTTGAGTCGAGTTGGGGGCTTGTTCTAACGGAGGTTTTTGGTCCAAGGAATCTGTGGCGAGGCGTTAAGAAATCTTCTCCTTTTCCCTTCCGCGAAGCGGAAAATCAGCGAGGCGTAGACACAAAGCGTTGAATGCAACCAAAGCTCTTGCTTAGCCGCATGCTTCGAATGGTCTGAGGCAACGCCTCGCTAGGGAAAGCATTACGGATTGGCGGTCACCTGTCGTTCGAGCTGTCGTAGGGGGCCGTTGTCCGCCGTGCCGGTTGTTGCGATTTCGTCCGCCCGGGCTTGGGTATCGGCGACAGCGTAAAGTCGCAGTTCATCGGCATTGCCGGAAGGCCGGATGTGGGCGACATCGCCGTTGTTGAAACAGACTCGAACTCCGTCGATATAGTTGATTTTTTGGAGGCTGCCAAAGCCGAGATCGGGCGAAAAGAGCGCTTCCAGCCGGCGGCGGATTGCTTCGGCTTGCTTGGCGGTCTTCGCATCGGCCTCCGAGGTTTCCATTTCCTGTGTGAGGGCCTCAATGCGGCCATCATTGAAGATGAGCTCGCGAATGTCGGGACTTTCCGGGGAGAGCTGACGCACAATTTCAAGCCCGGTGGGGCGAGGGAAGTCCTTAAGCAGAGTGGCACGGCTGTAACGAGGGGGGAGGTTGGCAAACAGCTCCGTGACCGGGCGGCGTTTTGCAACAGAAGCCGAGAGCACCGAAAGGATCGGCAGCATCGCATCTCGGGTGGGCAGAGCACGGAGTATCGCTGTATCAAGTCGGATGTCCGGCCCGAGCAGGAGTCCCCCATTGGCTTCCCAGCCACGAACAATCTGCTTGCCTTGTTGCTTGGCTTGATCCATCCCC
>JAHEOI010000049.1 GCA_018610125.1 Verrucomicrobiota bacterium | reverse complement strand
TTTTTCTTCATAGACACTCTCAGCCCGCTCCGCACCAGCTCCTTCGCCACCGCCCCCGTGATAAGCTCAGCCTTCCGCCCTTGGCTCCGGCGAGACGGGTCGCATCATGCGTCGTCTCCAAGGTGTCGCTCGCCTCGTTCCGACTCCTTGAGGATGCCGCGGAACACAATGTCGACGATGTCCTCCGCCTGGACCTCGAAGCTCTTTTGCCGGCCCGCGAAGACGTCGGTGAAAACCGCCCCATAGAGCGTATCGCTTATCACGTCCAGCATCCGGTCCACCGGCACAGCGCGAAGCCGGCCCTGCTCGACCAGCTTATCGTAGAGGCCGCGCCAACGCTCAATGTTGGATTCCTTGTACTCAAAGTACGTGGGCTTCTTGCGGTCCTTGAATTCCGCCCGCTCCTGGATCAGAAGCTCGATCATCTCACCATGCTGATCAAAGAACTCCAGGTAGGCTCGGATGCCTGCCGCAATCTGATCCAACGGGTCCTCCACCGCCTCGGTGGCTTCGCGGATCCGCTCCTGAAGCTGCCGCATCCCCCGGTCCACAGATGCAAGAAAAAGCTTTTCTTTGCTCGAAAAATAACGGTAGATCGTACCTTTGCCGACCTCGAGGCTGTCAGCAATGACCTGCACGTCGGTCTGTCGGTAGCCCACGGCCGCAAAGATCGACGAGGCCGCCGCCAGGATTTGCTCACTCCGACGGTTTGTGAGCTGCGGGTCGCGTGGATGACCTCCCTTTTTGTTGGCAGCAACGTTCATGGGCACCTTTTTTACTCGGACGGACTTGTCCGTCCGCAATAATAGCGGTTGTTTCTCCGTGGGTCAACGCGCTGAACGATTCCCACATTGCAGAAATGCGTGGGGAGGCTCGAAGGCGGTCTCGTGTCAATTAATGCCCGGGAGCAGCGTGCGCACGGAACGTGTAGACGTGACCCGCGATCCCTGATTCATGTGACCGGCTAACGTCCGTTTGAAAAAACGATGTCGTCGCCGAGGGACTGAAATCGGAGAAGCCAATCTCGGATGAGTGCGGCCTTGAACTTGTCCTGCTTTTTGTACTTCGCAGGCGGGGTCCCCCAATAAAAACTGATCCAACCCTCGGCGTATGGTTGGGATCGTTCGATAAAGGTAGCCAGTTCCTTGGGGCCACATTTCAAAGGAAAGGTCTCCTCGATGATCAGGGGCTTGTCTACCGCGGCGAAGCCTTGCACGGTGCTCATGGCTTTGTCCAGCTTACCGGCTTCCGGATAGATGTGCATGGCAATGAAGTCGAGCGCGCCGGTAACTTGGCCGGGCACGAAGCCAGAGGTCAGCCCCTTCCGGTCGAGACTCCACGGTACCAGCCCGGCGGTAACGAGATGATGTTTGTCGACCTCTCGGATCGCCTCCACCATATCATTGATCCAGTGCCGCGCGATTTGCGGCCGTGGTCGGCCTTTCGCGTTGCGCGTGATGAACTGAACAAAGTGCTTATTGCTGTCGGCAAACGCTGGGCCGAGCCAGTTGTCTTGCGCCTCCTTGCCGCCGGGCACGGTTGGCTCGTTCATTAGGTCATAGCAGAAGATGGCGGGGCTGTCTGAACTTCGGGAGGCGACCGCTTGCCAGAAACGGGCTTGAGCGGTCCAGCGCTCGTTTTCTGTCATCTCGTGGTACCACTCGGGCACATCCTTTTTGAGATAAGAGCCCAGGCCCGTGACATCGAGATAGAGGCCGAGGCGCTCGGCCAGGCGAACCAGACGTGCGTAGCGGTCCAGCGCTGCATTGTCCGGATCATCCGGGCCCTTCATGAACTTACCGAACTGGAGGTGAATGCGCACGACGTTGGCGCCGAGCTGTTTCATCTCTTGGAAATCGCCGACCACAGCTTCCCACTGATCCACCCAGTAGTCCTCGAGCAACTTCCCGGCGGCATTGTGGTCGTAGTTGAAGCCCCAGGGTGTGAAGCGCCCGCCAGAGCCCTTTTGGACGAAGTGCGTGCCGTCTTTCGAGATTCGGATCGGCTCAAGATCGGCAGCGACGCTTGCCGTGGTCGCGAAGCCGAAGAGCACCAACCCCACAAGCCACGCCACGGTTTGACGGATGATCCATGACATCAGTTTTTTCTATCCTTTCGCTCGTTCCTCCACATAACCGGCCAGGCTCGGCCCGTCTCGATCGCTACGCCTTACACCTTCTGCCCCTCAATCACACTCATTTCGGATCGAGTCGACACGATGCGACCAAGGGTCTGGAATCCGGCGGATTCAAACAGCCTTCGGTAATCCTCTTTAGTCCGTTCACATCCCCCGGGGATCATCAGCATGGTCAGGTCCAGGCACTTGCCCAAAAGACTCGCTATTTCCGGGTGCAATGACAATTTCGAAGGCGAGCAGCCTTCGCGTCTTGGGCATCGCACGATGAAACATGCTCGAAGGCGGTCTTTCCGGTCTGAACGCTATGCAGCAGCTCGCCCCAAGCTTTGTAATGCTCCCAACCCATCATCCGGGCCATTGCGCGCATTGAATTCGCTGCGTCGTCACGTAACAGCTCGGCCAAGTCGGTGATCTCGAACCGGCCGTCCGCTCGCTCGGCAAAGATTCCCTTCGACGCGAGCGCGCGAAGCGTAAGGTAAAGCGGGTCAATGCATGTTCCACATTGCCCGGCCAGGTCCTCCACGCGCTTGGGCCCCTCCGCCAAATGATCAGCAATCCGCAACTTGGCCGTGACATATATTGCCTGCGACCCTTATTTGCAAAAGTTCCTGCACGGATAAGCAAAGCAGAAGCGGCTGCTAGCCGCTTGTTTTGCTCCTCTTTATGGTGCAGGAATTTTTGCAAAGAACAAGATAGCCAATAGGCCGTTATACAATCATGAAGCCATCTTGGAGCATCGCCCATATTCAGCGAGATGGGCCTCTGCTCGATGCCCAAATGTACTTCGAAGTAAAATAACATCCCACCCGCCATAGCATTCCCATCCCTATCAACCAGCCAGCCGAATGGAATAGAATATTGAATTGACTCGAACCAACGAGCCACGTCCCGGCCATTTCCAACCACTCCGGAATCGCAACCGCCAATGCCAGTGCCAGCCAAGTTTGCCAATGTCGAAAGGCGTAAGGCGCAAACTGCCTGTACAAAGCCCTTTTTTCCGAATTAGTAGAAAGCCGATCGGAATCGGTGATTGGTAATCCGTTTGGGGACGTTTCCATAAACAATCAGTAACATCGCTTGAATACGTAAAAAAAGCAAAAACCCGAAAATTGTGACTTGCCGGCGTAAAAACCATTACACACCCTGGGCAAAAACACCGTTGCGCCGTGCCCGACCTGGTAGCTGAAAGATCCGGAGCAAATGCGCTTGCAGCCTCCGAGGATCTACTTGTGGCAGGCACCGGCAATATTGTAAAATCGAAAATATGGCCCGAGGTCTTAAACAATGGTGCTCCTGGCCGATCTTGGTCTTGGTGGGAGTCCTTTTCATGGCGCTCTTGGCGTTTACCGCCTATCGACTGCGGCTTTCATGGCGGGTTGACGAGCAAATCGCACAATTTCGGGAGGCAGGGCATCCGGTAACGCTCAAAGAGCTGGATAAGTGGTACTCGCTGCCTGCCGACAAGCCAAACGGCGCTCCGATTTTTTTGAACGCCTTTGATCGTGTTGCCGATTTGCCAACCCAGAGAGAGAAGCTCGTGCCGGTGATTGGAAGCGCCAATTGGCCACCGGCGGGAAAGCCACTTCCCGCGGACATGGAAAAAGCAATCGCTCGCTATTTGAAAAAGAACGCCCAGGCCGTCGAGCTATTCCGGCAAGGCAGCAAGTCGGGCTCCTATCGATATCCGATCGACCTGACAAAAGGGCCCGACACTTTATTGCCTCACCTTTCCAAGATCAAAGAAGGCGTTCAGCTTCTCCGCCTCCATGCGTCCTACAAGGCTGCCATTGGCGAGCCGGGCGAAGCGGTCAGATCCATTGAAGCCGCCTGGCGACTGGCCAACTCAGTCAAGAAAGAGCCGATATTAATTTCTCAGCTCGTTCGCATCGCGAGCCAAGCAATCACCTACGAGTGCCTGGAAAGGGTCTTGAATCAGGTCACGCTTACCCGCCCTCAGCTAAAACGCCTTTCGCAGGATTTGAAGGATCATTCGGTTCAAACCGGGTTAAAGCGAAGCCTTATCGGCGAGCGATGCTTTGGGCTAGCTATATTCGAATCGCCCCCAGGACAAACTCCATTGTTTAAGTCCAAGCAACACAAATGGCTGCAGCGGGTTAGGATCGGATTCAGGCGATTCACCGGAGCGCATAGCCGCGACAAGCTCTTCTATCTGGAAACAATAACGAAAACAATCAATGCGTTTGACGTCCCTTTTCCAAAACGGCTCAAGGAGGCCGAATCCATTCCCGAACGGATGGGCGGCAATAAAGGTGGTAACGAACCTCCCGGCTGGCTGGGTCGGCTGCTCCGGAATTTCGGTATTCCACCCAAGAAATGGCAAGCGAACCTCTCCGACCTATTGCTTCCATCCCTTGGCAATCAATTCGGACGGCAAGCAAGAATCCTGGCAAAAAGCAGGCTCGCGAAGACCGCTTTGGCAATCGAGCAATTCCGCTCCGACCAAGGGCATCTCCCGAAACGCTTGGATCGCCTGGTTCCGGATTATCAAACATCAATTCCAAACGACCCCTTTGTGGGTAAACCGATCCATTACCGCATCGAGAGCAACGGCTACCGCCTCTATAGCGTCGGACCCAACCGCCAAGATGACCAGGGCAAGAGCACCTCTTCCGATGAGCCACCGGATATTGTCTTCGCCGTTGACAAAGCTCACTGAGCCGGCTCCCCCGGAGGCGGCTCAGCCGATTCACCCGGATAACGCACGAGGCGGCCGATCTCGCTCTTGCATCATCCTTGCTCTCACTGCCCTAAATCTCTTCCCCTTGACCTCGATTTCTTCTCCCGGGTAGGTCATCGGGGTCAAGCGGGATCAAGTCTCTCACATTTAACATCTACCCGGCCATTTCAGGCCGTCAAACTATCTATTCAGGCTTATAGGCTGGCGGACGGGTAAACGCGCGGGAGATCGGATTGATCGCACTCGTTAAACACGATAGGTTTCGTTGATATGCGAGTCAATTTTCATCCCTGTCGCGAACGCCGGTCATCCGGTCGAACGGCCGTAAAAAAGGACTGCAGTATCGGTGCCCAACTTACAGCCGCCGTCGCCTGTCTCACGTTGCTTTGGCTCCCCGGTCCGGCTCACGCTGCGGATGCGGTCTCATCAGTCGGCCAACTGACGGCAACACCGACGTTCGAGTCGGTCGGTCTCATCGTGCCATTCAGCGGGGACGACAACCGAGACATCCGTTGTCGTGTGAAGTATCGTCGGGCAGGGGCGTCGGACTGGGAAAGGGGCCTTGAGCTGTGGGCGGATCATCGTACCGAACGGCGCGAGAGTCGCGAGCTTCGAGGAAGCCTGGTGCATCTGCGGCCCGAGACCAACTATGAGATCGAGGTGACGGTGTCGGACCCGGACGGCGGCTCCGAGACCAGGCGGGTCGAGACGACCACTTGGAGCGAGGAATTCTCTGAGAGCGAGCTCGTCGAGGTCGAAGACCGGACAACACCGCTGGAGATCACTGAGTCCGGGAGCCCGAGTGGGTCTCGGGTTTATCGGTCGCCGAATGGCAAGACGTCGACGATCGATGTTGGCGACAATCGAGACCATAACATCGTCATCTCGGCAAGCTACGTCATCGTACGCGGATTGGATCTCACCGGGGCGAGCGAGCATGCGATCGTTATCGAAGAAGGCGTCCACGACGTCGTCATCGAGGATTGCGAGATCACCAACTGGGGACCGTCCGGCATCGGTACCCTGAATGATTGGAACTGGCGCAACGGGAGCGGGATCTATTCCGAGCAAGACACTGAACGCCTCATCATCCAAAACAACCGCATCCATGACCCGCGAGGTGGAGCCAACTCGTGGGAGGATGGCTCAAAACCGTGGCAGGATGGCAACCACCCGCAAGGGCCGCAGGCGATCAGCTTCAACCGAACGACCGGAAATCACGTCATTCGCTACAACGACTGTTCCTCCGAAGGAGACCGCCACTACTTCAACGACATCATCGGCGGTGCACGAAACGGTGGGAAGGGCAATCTACACCGCGACTCGGACGTGTACGGAAACGTCATCAATCACGCCTTCGACGACGGGCTCGAAATCGAAGGCTACAACATCAACATTCGCATTTGGGGCAATGTCATCACCGACACGATGAAAGCCATTGCCACCGCCAATATCGGATACAACTATTCGGAAAAGACGGACAACAGCCTCGGGCCGCAGTACATCTGGCGCAACCTCATCATGAACGCTGCGCCCCCCTATGAGAGCGCCACCAAGATCCGAGGAAACGGAGGCTATTTTTTCTATCACAACACCGTTATCGATGCCGGTCAGGCACTGGAGGCGCCGCGAGAGGACCGAAACACCGATATCACCCACCTTCAGCAGGTCGGCACAGTCAAAAACAACATCTTTCTCTCCGGGACGTTTCGCCACTCTGAAGATGCGAAGAAGGCCGCCCCCTGGTGGCACTTCGACAATAACCTCTATTCCAAGAGTCGCGACGATCTCGACCTCTTGCAAGACGACTGGGAACGCAACGGCGTCTTCGGTGCCAGGCCGACGTTCGAGGTCGAGCACGAGCACATCTATTATCTCGCGCCGAACGATCCAGGGGTTGATGCCGGAGATCGCATTCCAAATTTCAACGACCGCTACGGCGGAGAGGCCCCCGATATCGGCGCGTTCGAGCGAGGCGTGTTTCCGCGTGCGGATATGCATTAAGGATCAGGAAGGGCATTATTTTTGCCAAGAGTGTTACGAAAGGTCCGCAATAGCCATGATGGATACTACCTCACTTCAACTCACCCCAGCGGAATCACAGACGCTATTGAAGCCCAACCGGGACGCAGAGGTTAAGGCGCTGAAGATCACCCTGGCCGACCTTTTCCTGAAGCGGGTCTTCGACATCACTTCTCGAGAAATATCACGCAAGACCACGTATTTGCTTCGTCCGAGCGAGCACTTCAGTTCTGCGACGTTGAAGCCTCACGAGGATATGCTGCGAAACGCCTATTGGCATTGTGAAGAACAAGGAGTTCAAAAGGACTCAGAAACGAATGGTTATCCCGTTTCGATAATTGGTGGCGTTGTCAATCTTCTTGGAGCCGTCCAAAGGCAAGGCTTTACCGAGAAGATTCGCGAGTCCCTGATACATGAGGGGTGCTTGATTGAAAAACGTCGTTTCCTTCCTCCACCGTTCAATAAGACATTCCAACTCACACAAAAAGGGGCTGCACTCAAAAAGCAAGTGAAAGAGATGATTCATCAAGGTAACCAGCATTTGAAGACCTGGCTTGCATACCAACAAGAAGAAGCTTATAGCTTTCTCCAAGCTTATGGCGCCAACATATTTTTGCTGAAGAGGCTCGATGCCGATGCCCTCAAGAAGGTGGCTCATTTTGCTATCTCAAATGAACGTGACGATACGATGCCGCCTTTAGCAGCTGCCTCGGCCTTTTATGATTTGGCTAAGCTGCTCAGTGCAAATGTCAGTGGCCATCATGTTCTGAACGCTTTCGACGGTAGTTTAGGCGCAGCCGGTGGCATTGCGGGCACCGCCGGAGCTGGATACGCCGGAGGTGGCGGCGGAGGCGGAGGTGGAGGTGGATGCTAAGGCCGTGTCGGTACGATTGACACCCCTTTTTGCCCTCGAACATGATTCCCACAGCACTCGCCCCTGACACAGAGTCGGTACACCGGCAGTATTCGGACACCAAATCCAACAGAATTCCGGAGACCGGGCGACGGTGATTACCTTGAAGGGGGCGGTGAGCGTAAATACGCGATAAATTTCACCACAGCTCACAATGTCCAATCCGGTTCGGAGCTCGCCATGGCCGCGTCAGACATGAGCCTGGCGATCAGTAAACGGATCAGGGAGGTCACCAGCAAGAGAAAGAGCAGCCAGCCGGTCAGGCCGCCTACCGCCACTCCAATCCATTCATCGAGACCGGTCTGGCTGGTGGCATCGGCCAAGCTCAATCCCTGCCAAACAGCACCAGTCCCCTCAGACGAGCGGTTCGGTCTGCTTCCAGGTCAAAAGGAAACGCCCCTGCCGAAATAGTGGCCGCGCCGCCCAGATTGCACGCATAGGCGATCCCAACGTTTCGAGTTTCCGAGCTTTCTTTCGATTCGATTGTCCTCGCTTACCACATTCCGGCGCGCTGAGCTCCGAATGATCGCCCCCCGCTCGCGGGCAAAATGGAGTGGACCTTTGAAAACTTCCTCGGATGGCTCTTCACTCCGCTTGCGGTGGCGATCGGCGTTCCATTTGCCGATGCCCTCTCCCTGACAAGAGCGACATCCACCAATCGGACGAACGGCATTCTCACGCAGTCCGGCCCCTTCCAAATCGCCCAATCAAGCCCCCTAGGAATTCGGCACTACCACAACTATTTGATAGTTTCCCCGAAGCCCTATTCCGGTTTATCCCGAATTCACACTGCCGGTCCCATGCGCTATTCTATTCGA
Source organism: Verrucomicrobiota bacterium (assembly GCA_018610125.1). GTDB lineage: Bacteria > Verrucomicrobiota > Verrucomicrobiia > Limisphaerales > JAHEOI01 > JAHEOI01. The sequence goes on along the minus strand of JAHEOI010000049.1, from coordinate 717 downwards.
TGGGCACACACCACGAAACACGAATTTTGGGTGAGCAATGAGCTCGCCGGCGCGGTGTTGGCCCACGGCACGGAAACCGAATTCATCCCTTCGCGTCGTCATTGCCGGATCATAGAATTGGAGCAACCTTCATGTGTGGCATTATTGGATATATTGGAAAAGAGAACGCGGCGCCCATTATTCTCGAGGGCCTTCGGCGACTGGAATATCGTGGCTACGACAGTGCCGGCATATGTGTCCCGGGCAGCAATGGATTAAATATTCGGAAACAGCAGGGCAAGATCGATGAGGGCCTCGCGCCGCTATTGGAAAAGGCGCCATTGCACGGCACACTCGGGATCGGCCACACCCGCTGGGCAACCCACGGTTCCCCTTCCAAGGCAAATGCCCACCCCCACCTCGACCAAAGCGGTCGAATCGCCATCGTTCACAACGGGGTAATCGAGAATCATGAAGCCCTACGCGAACAGTTGGCCGTTCAGGGCTATCACTTTAATTCGGATACCGACTCCCAGGTCCTGGCCACTCTAATCGGCCTGCATTACCGAAAGGTGAAAAAACAAGCCCCTCAACTAGAACACCCACTTCAAAAAGCGGTTACCTTGGCTGTCAACGAAGTTATCGGGACCTACGGAATCGCCGTGATCTGCTCGGATGATCCGGAAACACTCATCGGCGCCCGGCGAGGCTCGCCTCTGATCATCGGTGTCGGTAAGG
>JAHEOI010000048.1 GCA_018610125.1 Verrucomicrobiota bacterium | reverse complement strand
CCATACGATCGTCTGTTTCCCCATGAATATCCGCGACCATAACCGGGACTTGACTTTTTCGACAAGATAAATCCGTTTCGAAAAGCCTTCTCCATCAAGTGCCGGCTAGCGGCCTTGAAAGGCCGAAATTCGTTGAGGATGAGTCAAGTTTTAGAATGTCTTCGCACAGGCGAAGGCGCGGACCGCAGCGGATTGCGATCCCTACCCCAACAGCGGTGGTAGGGGCGCAGTCCCCTGCTCAGCTTGATCACTCATGCCTCGAATGGTCGGAGGCAACGCCTCGCTAAATTCCTTGAACAATCCTGAACCAAAATTTCCTTGCGTCGGGCCCAAAATTTCCTTGCGTCGGGCCTTTTCCCGCTTTTTATTTGGTTGAAGTCCAAATGCGGAGAGTCTCAACTGCCAGGAAGATTGTCGTTAGCTTATGAAAAACCTTGAGTGTGCCCAAGAAGAGCGAAACAAAGGAGTGCGTCCTACCGAGCTGTCCCGAAGAGCCCGCCCTCGAAATGATACGAGCGGGTTTACCCTGATTGAGCTGCTGGTCGTCATTGCAATCATCGCCATCCTCGCCAGCATGCTCTTGCCTGCCCTCAGAGGGGCGAAGGAGCAAGCCACCGCGGCAAACTGCCTGAACAACCATAAGCAGCTCAGCCTCGGATGGATGATGTACGCCCAGGACAATAATTCCCGGGTCGTCGGCTCGGAGACGTCTCGCGAGATTGACTGGTGGACCGGCCCCGACGATAGCCTTTCCCGACCGGATCTTTCTCCGAGAGAAGAGCGCCTCAAACAGGTTGAGGCCGGCATCCGTGATGGCAACCTCTTCCCCTATATTGAAAATACCGGCTCTTATCATTGCCCCGGCGATGAGCGAATCGAACAGAAGCTCGGAGACGGCTTTGCCTATGACAGTTACGCGATTGCAGGCGGCTGGAACGGAGGATGGAGCTTTGAAGCCGGCGATATCATCGTCAAGAAAGTTTCGGAAGTCTTGGCCCCTGCCAAGAGCTATGTGTTCGTTGAAGAAGCCGATAATCGGGGATGGAACCTCGGGTCATGGGTCCTCAATCCGGCACCTGGCACCTTTCAAGGCAATTGGATCGACGCCCCCGCAATCTGGCATAACAACGGAAGCACATTCGGCTTTGCCGATGGCCATGCCGAAAACCATAGATGGGAAGACCCCCGCACAATTCGGATCGCTGAAGTGGAGGACCCGAGCGACAAGTTCTTTGCCAAGCACCCCGGGAGTGCCGATTTCAACTGGGCCAGCTCGCACTTCCCGGTCAAGCATGGCAGCCTTCAACAGTAGCTCAATCCAGCATCAAATAAGGCGGTGTCACCACCAGCTCGGGGACGACAGCCCGAGGCGGAAGCTTGGCCACCATTAGCACGCACTCGGCAATGTCTTCGGGCTGTAACATATGCGCGCGTTGTTCGGGCGGCGGGGGCTCGGGGCGGTGTTCGACGATCGGAGTGTTCGTCTCGCCCGGATAAAGATTGGTCACGCGCACCCCGTCCTCAGCCGCTTCCTGGGCGACGAACGTGCCGATTGCCGCCTGAGCGAACTTCGACGCCGAATAGGGCAAACCGGCCAGCTTCAGTGACCGCTTACCCGCGATCGAAACAATATTGACGATCAGCCCTCTTTGGCGCCGACGCATTTGCGGCAGCACCGCATGGATGCAATTAAAGGTTCCGGTGGTGTTGGCTTTCATCACGCGGTCGAAATCGGCCGGATCGACATTGGCCATCATCCTGTTGGCGATGTTGATTCCGGCTCCGTTGACCAGAATATCCGGCTCCCCCAGTTCTGTCTGCACCCAGTCGAAAAGCTGGGTCACCTGGTCCCGGTCAGCCACATCACACTCCTTCCAACGAATCGGCTCAGGCGGCGTAACCCCTTTTGCGGCTTCCCGTAATACCGCTTCCCGTCGGCCGACGATGACGACACGACTCCCCTCATTCGCCAAGGCCGCCGCAACGGCCCATCCCATGCCCGTGCCACCGCCGGTCACCACAGCAATCTGTCCGCCTAATTCCGCCAATGCATTCTCCTTCCTATTCCGATCTCTTGCTGAGCTTTTAATGAAATCTTCTACCGACCAGAGCCACGGAAGCATCAATCAATCCTATGGCTCTTATTGCGGAGCATTTATTGTCATGAAAAGACCAATGTCAAGCGTTTCCGTTTGACTCCAAGGTGGTAGTCCATGAAAACGTAACAACCCTAAACACTTAAAGACAGCATACTGAATTTCCCGTAATCCTCTCTCACAATTCTCCTCATTTCTTACTTAAACGCGGCCTTAGTCAATCCGTAACCTACGTATTCCCAACGGCCTAACCTTATTCTTAGCGATCTTCAATGCCTGCAATCTCTGAGGCATAAGACAGCCCTTGACTTTCAAAAGGCTATTTTACCACCCTCAAAACTATGATTTCACCCAACTCTATTATGGAGGTCGGAATGGGGTTTTGGAGTGCCAAGACCCTATTGAGCGCCGTCGAGCTCAAGGTGTTCACAGAATTAGCTCACCAGGGGCCGCTCACGGCGCCGACGCTGGCCAAGCGGATCGGCATTCACCCGCGCGGCGCACAGGATTTCTTCGACGCGTTGGTGGCACTAGGGATGTTGACCCGCAGTGACGGCGTTTATCAAAACACTAGCGAAACAGATTATTTTCTGGATGCAACGAAACCGTCTTACATGGGGGGCTGGCTTGAATTGGCGAATCACCGATTGTATTCGCTCTGGGGATCACTGACCGAAGGGCTCCGCACCGGCCATCCTCAAAACGAAATCAAATCCGGCGGCGACATGTTCAATACGTTGTATTCCGATCCGGAGCGGCTCGAGTCGTTTTTAAGTTCAATGACAGGACTCAGTATGGGCGCGGCAAAAGCCATTGCCTCGGAGTTTCCCTGGGAACAATATCAAACCTTTGTCGATATTGGAACCGCTCAAGGAGCCGTGCCAGCCGAATTGGAGTTGAATCATTCCCATCTTTCCGGGTGGGGATTTGACTTGGAGGAGGTCCGACCCGCGTTCGAAAAGTATCTTCAATCGCGCCATGCCGGTCACCGCGTTGGGTTTAAAGCAGGCAACTTTTTCAAAGATCCACTCCCACAGGCTGACGTCCTCATTATGGGCCATATTCTACACGACTGGAACCTCGAGGAGAAAAAGCAGCTATTAAGCAAGGGTTACCAGGCTTTACCGGAAGGCGGCGCTTTGATCGTGTACGAGACGTTGATTGACGATGAGCGACGTCACAATGCTCTCGGCCTGCTCATGAGCCTTAACATGGTGCTGGAGCACCATGGCGGCTTCGACTACACCGGAGAGGAATGCCGTGCGTGGATGCGTGAATGCGGTTTTCGGGAAACCAAGGTTCAAGGGCTTACCGGCTATCAATCGATGGTCGTCGGTACGAAGTAAACGGGAAAGAGGTCGCGACGCGTTTCAAGGATCGACAGGGGGTTTTGCGCCCTCATCGTATGCCGCCGACCTACCACCGCCGTGGCGCCTTTCTTACCTGATAGGGACCTCGTCCCCGATGTCCCACTTATTCTCCCTTATCCCCGGCACGAGAAGACGGTCGCAAGGGACTACCGACCCTACCATCCCAGCAACATGAAAGCGGTGACAAGTCACGCGCACTCCACACGCTGGCGCGCGTAAAGGGCTACTGTGGTTCGGGCTGGGGCGCTTGCCTGGGTAGGCCCAAAATCGCTTCTTCTTTCCCGCCTGCCATGACTCAAAGGCGTTAAAATTTTGTTGGACAAGCAATCCAAGGCAATGACAATGACTCTCGTCTCGGGGCGTATGCTTCGATGATGACACAGCGATTTTCAACCCGAGCGACTATGTTCAACCGAAGACAATTACCGATATGGGCATTTTTGATGGGGGTAGTGGCGCCGGCATCGCCCCTTTCGCATGCCAAGGAGGAAGCCCCGTTTCGCACCTGGCGTATGCGCGGTGGCGATCCCGGGAGTCACCAATACTCGGCACTATCCCAAATAAACCGAAAGAACGTCGACACCCTTGAAGTCGCATGGATCTATCACACAGGCGACATTCGTTCGGCCACCACCGAATGCAATCCAATCATCGTCGACGGAATGATGTACATCACCTCGTCGGCCCTCAAGGTGATTGCGCTAGACGCCGCAACCGGCAAAGAGCGCTGGCGATATGATCCGTTTAAGGAGCGCAAGGCACGCGGGGTCAATCGGGGTGTGACTTATTGGCACGATGGGCAGGACGAGCGCATTCTCTTTACTGCCGGCTCGTTCCTTTATGCATTGGATGCGACCACCGGAAACCCGATCAAGGATTTCGGCAACGATGGCAAGGTCGATCTGCACAAAGGGCTCGATCGGGATGTCTCCGCGCTTTCCATCTCGGCCTCATCGCCCGGAGTCATTTACAAGGACCTATTGATCCTCGGCTCCAGTGTTGGCGAGGGACCGGGTCCCGCCGCGCCCGGCCACATCCGTGCCTATAACGTCCGAACCGGTGAAATCGCCTGGGTGTTTCACACGATCCCTCATCCGGGCGAATTCGGGTATGAAACATGGCCTTCGGACGCTTGGAAGCATACGGGCGGCGCTAACAGTTGGGCGGGAATGAGCATCGACCCTGAACGTGGCATGGTCTTTGTTCCGACCGGGTCGGCGGCTTTCGACTTTTGGGGCGGTGACCGAGTCGGAAAAAATCTCTTTGCCAATTGCTTGCTTGCATTGGATGCCGCAACCGGTGAGCGCATCTGGCATTTTCAGACGGTCCATCACGATCTCTGGGACCGAGATCTCCCAATGGCGCCGAACCTTGTCACGGTCAAGCGCAATGGTAAACCGGTCGATGCCGTGGCCCAAGCCACCAAGACCGGATTTGTGTTTTTATTTGATCGCGAGACCGGCGAGCCACTCTTGCCGATCGAGGAACGTCCGGTGCCCGAATCCGATCTCAAAGGCGAGCAAGCTTGGCCGACACAGCCATTCCCGGTTAAGCCACCGCCGTTTGTGCGGCAAACCTTTAGCCGCGACCAAATCGCCGAGGTTACTCCGAAAGCCCGTCAAGCCATCGAGGAGCGGTTTGGCGGCCTAAAAACGGGCCACCCGTTCAACCCGCCTTCTCGAGAAGGGACAATCATCTTTCCCGGCTTCGATGGGGGCGGCGAATGGGGAGGCGCGGCTTTCGACCCACAATCCGACTTGCTATATGTCAATGGCAACGAGATGCCATGGATCTTGACAATGGTCGAAGTCTCACCTGAGTTCGAGCAAGGCCTCGCCAAGCAGGGTGAGACGGTCTACAATATCCATTGCGCCCCGTGTCACGGGACCGACCTCCAGGGTGGCTCCCAATTCAACGCCCCCGGCCTCAAAAACCTCGAAAATCGCGTCTCGCAGCCACAAGTGCGTCACCAAATCCGTAACGGGCGTGGCTTCATGCCGTCATTTCAATACCTCACCAAGAAGCAAGAGGACGCCCTGCTCGCTTACCTCTTTGACGGATCGCAAAAAAAGACCTCGGAAAGCGATAAAGGCACCAACGCCAAAAGTGTTGAGACCAACAAAACACCATCCCGTCCGCCCTACACGCATACCGGTTACAACCGGTTTCGAGGCCCGGAGGGCTACCCCGCAATCGAGCCGCCCTGGGGCACCTTGAATGCGATTGACCTCAACAAAGGAACCATTAAGTGGCAGGTCCCCTTAGGGGAATTTCCCGAGCTTGCCAAACAAGGGATGCCGGGAACCGGAACCGAAAACTACGGGGGCCCGGTCGTCACCGCGGGCGGATTGGTCTTTATCGGGGCTGCCAAGGACGAAAAGCTGCGGGCTTTCGACAAGGCAACCGGCGAGGTCTTATGGTCGGCCAAGCTGCCGGCAGGTGGCTATGCCACCCCGAGCACGTACAAGGTCAATGGCAAGCAGTATGTCGTCATTGCCGCGGGCGGGGGACAAAAACAAGGCACCAAGGTGAATGATACCTACGTCGCGTTCGCGCTGCCGGATTGAGCATTATCCTTGATTTTAAGCGTGTCAATCTCAACAATCAGCGCATTGACAACATCAGAACAAGCCAAAGCCCAAAGTCGAAAGAACCGATTATGATACAAGGATTTCTCCAACACCGATACCACTGTTTCAGAGGACCCCGACCGCTATGCAGAGCGCATGGCCGAGCGCGTTGAAAAAGGGTTCACCTTCCTTAAGATGGACCTTGGCATTCGCCTTTTCGATGACGACGACAAAGGGGTGATGACTGTCCCGGGGACATTTGACGGATCGCACTACCACATGGTCAAGCATCCATTCACTCGGATCCAGATAACCGATAAAGGATTCGATCGGTTGACCGAGTATGTCGCCAAGGTGCGCGAGAAGATCGGCTATGAAATCCCCTTGGCGGCCGATCACTTTGGACACATCGGGCTCAACAATTGTATTCGCTTGGGTGAGGCCCTCAAGCCGTATCAAATGGCTTGGCTGGAGGATCTTGTCCCATAGATGTACACCGACATGTGGCGGGAAATCACTCGATCGATCGATGTCCCGACCCTTACCGGCGAGGACATCTACCTAAAAGACGGATTCAAGCCATTGATCGACAATCGCGCTGTCGATATGGTGCATCCGGACCTGGCCACAGCCGGCGGCATCATGGAGACCAAGAAGATCGGCGACTATGCCGAAGAGCATGGTATCGCCATGGCTATGCACTTTGCGGGGACACCGGTTTCTTTCATGGCGAATGCCCATTGCGCTGCCGCCACGGAGAATGTCGTGGCACTGGAGCACCACTCGGTGGAAGTCCCTTGGTGGGAAGACATGGTGACCGGGGTCGAAAAGCCGCTCGCCACAGATGGATTCCTCCATGTCCCGGACACGCCGGGCCTGAGCGTGGAGCTGAATTCGGATGTCGTCAAGGAGCATCTCCTCGACGGCGAAGGCTATTTCGAGCCGACCGAGGAGTGGAACGAGACCCGATCTAATGCTCGCCTCTGGAGCTGAATTGAGACAGGGAGAGAGACTTGACCGCAGATGGACAGTAGATGAACGCCGATCAAGCGTCGAGTTGGCATATCGACAAGCGACACCCTTGCCACGGTGTTTGCTGACTATCTTTGGTTTATCGGCATAGAGCTATGAGAAAATTCTCGGTCCAATTGGCAGGTGTTGTCGCCGTCGTGATCATTTCGGCTCTCGTATGGCAATGGGCAATGGCTCCGTCTCCTCCTCAATTCGATGGGAAACCGGTCCCATATTGGGTTCAAAAGAAGATTACAAGCTCCGACCTCACCCGTCACCCTCCAATTGACGCAATTCGTGCCGACGCCGTGCCTTACTTGGTGGACTGGCTTCATTACGAAGATTCATCAGTTCAAAGGAGCGTTCGATGGATCGACAAGAAACTGGCATTTTTACCGGGACTTCAAGTGGAGATGTTTTTTAGGCCTTCAGCCGAGGACTGTCGCGAAAAGGCGATTTCCCTTTTAAGCCGGCTTGGATCCGAAGCAAAATCCGCTGCGCCCGACTTGCTTGGAATGCTCGATGGTCCCAATAAAAAGCAAACCCGCGATGTCTTGAAAGCGCTTCCTCACATCCGTTCGGCACCCGATGAAGCGCTACCCAAATTACGTCGTTTTCTCGAGACCTCCCCCTCAATGCCGAATCGACTGTTGGCAGTAAGGGCCATCTGCAGCATTGAGCCCGATGAGGATCTGGCCATTGAGTATTGCCAGTGAAAGCCCAGTGAGCTGGATTCTCCCGGGAACAAACCCGACGGTTAAGCTTTCCCTTCCCTGCCGGCCATTTCGGCCGAATACACTTCATTTAAGCAACCCTGCGAGAGGGGCCTTAAATTAAATTGCCGTCACCCTCTCCGAGAATCAATCAAGGCTTCATGGTCGCGCCCGGTTTCGCCAAGAATAGATTAATGGCCGTTGCTAGCAACCTTCCGGCTTTCAAAGGCTTCGAATCGTATTCCTTGACATGCACGACCCACTTCTTTTACCAAGGGAAATATGCCAAGGAATGAAGCTTCGAATACAAACCATCGGTTTCGGTTGTTCGTCGGATGTATCGTGGCCTTGTTGGCCACCTCATTCGGCTTTGCTGTGCGCGGCCAGCTCCTGGGTGAATGGAGTCAACTATTCAATTTGACCAACGAGCAGGTCGGCTACATCCAGGGGGCCGGTTTGTTTCCATTCGCCATCACAATCATCCTGTTTGCGCTGATCGTCGACAAGATTGGCTACGGGATCTCGATGGCGATTGCCTTTGGCCTGCACGTCGTATCCGGGATTGTCACGCTTTGCGCCCCGCTTGCGGCAACGGAGCATGGCACGTTCGTTGTGCTCTATATCGGCACCCTACTTTTCGCCTTGGGCAATGGCGCTGTCGAGGCGGTGATCAACCCCGCCACAGCCACCCTCTATCCCAAGGAGAAAACCAAATATTTGAGTATCTTACACGCCGGTTGGCCTGCCGGACTCTTTCTTGGCTCCATCTTCGGCCTTGTCATGGGGGGCATCGGAGGCGGCTGGCAGTTGCGCATCGGTTTGATGATTCTGCCCATGCTCGTGTACGGTGCGATCCTGGTAGGCCAAAAGTTTCCGCAACACGAGCGTGTCACCGCGGGAATCACTTATTACGATATGTTGCGGGAATTTGGCTGGGGAAGCGCGGTCATCGTTCTCTTCCTCCTTGTCGCAGGATTAAATCAAATCCTGCTTGTCCTCGGTATCCCCGCGGTTGGACCCGGCTGGTGGCTCTTGATCGGAGTCCTTTTGACGGTCCCCTTCGCGGTTTATGTCAAGAGCTTCGGCAGACCGATGTTTGTCTTCCTGCTCCTGGTAATGTGCTTTGTCGCCACCACCGAATTGGGCGGAGATAGCTGGATGCAGAAGATCATCGGTGCCGTCACCAACGAGACAGGTGGGGCCCTGTTTTTCGCGTGGATGGCATTGATCATGTTCGTATTACGCTTCTATGCCGGTCCTTTGGTCCATGCATTGTCCCCGCTCGGACTGTTGGCCATCAGCGCCGCGGTGGCATGCATCGGGCTGCTGGGACTTTCCTTTGTCGGCGGCATGTGGGCGATGTTCTTTGCGGCGACGATCTATGGCCTCGGCAAGACCTACTTCTGGCCGACCATGCTGGGAATTACTTCCGAACAATTCCCAAAAGGTGGCGCCTTGGCCATTAACGCCGTGGCCGGCGTCGGAATGATCTTTGTCGGCACCATCGGGAATCCAACCATCGGCACGGTCCAAGACCAGCAGTTCCTGACTAACTTGAACCAAGAGAATCCCAAGCTCATCGACAAGGTCACGACGACCAAGGACGGCTTGTGGACCGAATATCGGGGGCTCGATCAGAACAAGCTAAGCGAGCTCCCCAAAGAACAACAAAACGAAGTCCAACAGGTGGTCCGGAGCTCCCAACAAGGCACGTTGGCCTGGCTGGCCATTCTGCCGGGTGTGATGGTGCTCTGCTACGTCGCGTTGATCCTCTATTTCCGATCCAAAGGCGGCTACAAAGCGGAAGAGCT
>JAHEOI010000047.1 GCA_018610125.1 Verrucomicrobiota bacterium | reverse complement strand
GGGGATTCTCCTCGTAAGGTTGAATCCGTTCCTCAATCGCACTGCCGCTCGCCACGATCCCGAACGGCAGCAGACCGATGAGAAGCACCATAGTAGGCAGTATCAAGCGTATCATAGGCCCTATCGTGTTTACCCAGACAAGCAGATTGTCACACTCCCCAGCGTCGGACAAGAGCGCCCGATAAGGAATCCCGTACGGTCCATTCGGCAAGTCCTCGAACACATCGCCCTCGTTGCGATACGGACGAGGGCCCCCTCGTCGCTGCGAACGGCCACCATGTGCAACATATGAACGTACCACCGATGCTTGCCGGTGTCAATCGAATCGTCTTTGGTCAAGTTCCTTGTGGCGTCGTGTTGTGTGAGCACATACTGCCCGAGAAGCTGTCGCCCATTCCGGACGTAAAGCCAGCAAGGCAAATGGTTATTATCGACGTACTCATCCAGTGGCAGTCCGTAGTCATCAAAGATGTCGCGTACGTGCGGGTGGAGGTCCACATTCGAATCATGTCCAAGGAAGTACATCAACCCGAGGAAAAACCTTCGCTCGGCCTCGACGATCTCCCCTTGCCGGTCGTGAGCGAGGCTATCCGTTGGACGCTGAAGTCACTCGAGAACGAGAAGGTGATCGTGACCGATGCTGAGACGCTCTGCAGCGTTCACGAGACCTGTCCGAGGTTCCCAAATAGTGCGACCGTCGTCCACTTTGGGTTTGATGACCCACCCAAGCTCGCTGCCGAGGAGACCGACCCGGAAAGGGCCTTGAACCATTTTCGGCGCGTGCGCAACGAGATCAGGGTAAAGATCGAGAGGTGGCTGACCGACATCGACGGTTCTTCCACTGAGTCGCCGTAAGAAAAAAGGAGCACACCATGAAACCGAGGATTGCCAAGGACGAATCGCTTGGGGATCGCTACTTAACCATTTGGATCCCACATAAGATCGAATTTCAATCGTTCAGCAATAGAGATGTCGTCCTCTGTCTTTTTTCCAATTCGTATTCTTACGAATTGCTCGAAGTTATACTCCATCCCTTCTGCGCGGCGCTATCGGCAGCTTTCGAAAAGATGTTGGTGGATTGCGCCCCCGTTCCCGGTCGATTCGTTCGCCACGGCCACGGCGTCGATCGATCGTCGGACGGATCATGTTGAAGCCTGCGAAACGGCCGATTGGTCACCTCCCTCGAACCACCGGGACCCAGTGAAGCACTGCCTCAAGCGGACGAGGCAGCTCTTGAAGGCCCCGGCGTTCCAAGAGCGACCACGCACCGTAGAAAGACCGTCTCGTCCGGCAGGAAAGCCAGGATGCGGGACTGGAAGCGCCTGCAGATCCGACTGCTCGCTTTCTTCCAAACGTATCCTTGTGTCATCTACTCTTCGTGCCGGAGTTGACGCCTCAGCTTGTTGATAGTTTGGCGCAAGCCCCTATCGAGCGCGCTTGGGTTGATTTGCGTCGCATCGAATGGGTAGGGATGGACAGCCTTAGGCCGACCTTTCGCTGGAATCACCCAGCCTGTTCTGCCTGAGGTCGGGCACTTGCTGGTCGGCGGTGTGCGGGGTAGGCAACCATGGCCAGTGGGGCAATAGCGTCGTGTAGTAGTCCATGAACGGACCCGAGCGATTCTTTCCATGAACCCGATCAGGAAGTCGCAGAGAACATCCGGGCCGTAACGGCCGGCGATTTTGTCTGCGATGACTTTCCCGTTTTCCCGGAAATGCGGCTTATAATATCGCCGGGTCTTCTCACCTTGGTCATCGAAAAGCTGCCAGAGCATGTACTTATCAAAGCCAAGGCGAGGTGGGGTATCTCGTTGATGGAGAAAAGAGAGTTGCCATTTTCCGGCGACGGCCGTGGCGTAGCCGATCTGCTGCAACGAAAGCCGCCAGGAGCGACGCCATCGTTCAAACTTCGCATCCCCAGCTTCATCTTTCCGAAGTTATGGGAGTTGTCTTAATCCGGGCGGGGTTGCGGTGGAGCGTTTCGTAAAAATCATTCGCCATGGCGTCCTCGTCGACGTTCCGGACCATCGTATTGGGGCCCTCTTCGCGCCAAGCCAAATCATAATCCGGGCTCGAGACGACAACAAAATGACGGAGGTTCGATTCCCATCCCTTCTCCGCGTGACGATTGATAAACGCCGCCGGCGCGGCAATATCATAAAGCGCCTTTCCATCGGGCGTAATCCCTCTTAGATAATTCCCCACCTCATTTTCCGGGTACCGCGAGAGATCCGCCTTGATCTTTCGGGTCTCATAGGCGGGCCATCGAACATGATCGAGGCCGAACCGGCCAAGGATTACCCCCGCCCATACATCCCCACTCCAATTAAACTCATCTGTACCCTCACCTCCTATCCAGAAGAGCTTCACACGCTGTCTCAGTTGCTCCTGTGTCATTCCTTTCTTTGCGGCAAGCAGCACCGCACTCGCCATATTGGTGGCCGGACCGGTCGCCGCCAGCCAGATCGGATCATCTTTCGAGGCATGCTCGATTCTTTTCATCATTGCGCGGCTGGCAGGCGTCTCTATGGGGACGGTATCCCACGTGTTGCCGCTCTCCGGCTTGGAAAGCGCACGATCCGCACCGTGATAAATCGGCGGATCCTTCGGAGAGCCGCTCCTTCGACACAGATCCACCACCTTCACGAGCTCGTCATAGCTTTCCTCTTCGGTGCCCTTCCGATCCTTCCAATGCGAAGCCGAGACCCCGACAATAGGAAGATCACTGAACAAGCAATAGGCGATCATGTTTTGATCATCCACCTCGTTCTTGGCATCCGTATCGATAAAAATGTCCGGCCGCTCTCCTGTCAGGGATGTTTGGGCAAATGTGCCTTCGGCATAAAACAGAGCGACGGCAACCGCAACACCCAGAAATCGGGCAAGAGCTCGAGACCAATTCAGACATCTTCCTCGTTCCGCAATCGCATGATGGAGCTGCATTGCTCGAAGGCTATTCCACCGGTCAACTGGTGTCAAATAACTGCGTGCAGCGCGGGCAACTCGTAGAGGATTCTTGTCATTGACACGATAGCAGGGCGGGATACATTTCGATATGTGGCGAATTGGCGTATTGAAGTGATCAAATGATGGAGGACTTTATAGCAGTGGCCAAAGCGCTGGCCGATGAGAACCGGGCACGGGCGGTGATGGCCTTAGCGGACGGGGAGCTGTGCCTTTGCCAGCTCATTGAGGTGCTCGGGATCTCGCCATCGACAGTATCCAAGCACATGTCGATCCTGCAGCAATCCGGGTTGGTGGAGCGACGCAAAGAAGGCCGCTGGCATTACTATCGTTTGGCGGATCGCGATGCCTCGCCGATCGTGCGCGAGGCTATCCGTTGGACGCTGAAGTCACTCGAGAACGAGAAGGTGATCGTGACCGATGCGGAGACGCTCTGCAGCATTCGCGAGAAGGATCGGGAAGAGGTGGCGGCATGCTACAACGGAAGATGAAGGTTTTATTTCTTTGTACGGGCAACTCCTGCCGCAGCCAGATGGCCGAAGGGTGGGCAACTCAGCTCAAGGGCGATGTCATCCAAGCCTATTCGGCAGGGATTGAGAAGCACGGTCTGAACCCGAGCGCGATAAAGGTCATGGCCGAAGCGGGGGTCGATATCTCCGATCACCGGAGCAAGACCGTTGACGAGCTCGGGGACGCGACATTCGACTATGTCGTCACGGTTTGCGGCCACGCCCACGAGACCTGTCCGAGGTTCCCAAACAGTGCGACCGTCGTCCACTTCGGGTTTGATGACCCCCCCAAGCTCGCTGCCGAGGAGACCGACCCGGAAAAGGCCTTGGACCATTTTCGGCGCGTGCGCGACGAAATCAAGGCAAAGATCGAGGTGTGGCTGACCGACATCGACGGTTCTCCCGCTGAGTCGCCGGAAGAAAAAAGGAGCACGCCGTGAAAATGAAGATTGCCAAGGACTTATCGGTTCTGGATCGCTACTTAACCCTTTGGATTTTCGGGGCCATGGCATTGGGTGTCGGTCTCGGGTATTTCGTTCCCGGGGTGGCCGGCGGCCTGAGCGAGATGAAGGTCTCGCCCGAGAGCACCACCAGTCTCCCGATCGCCATTGGCCTGATACTCATGATGTATCCGCCGCTGGCAAAGGTGCGCTACGAAGAAATGCCCGATGTCTTCCGCAACGTTAAGATCCTCGGCCTCACACTGGTGCAGAACTGGATCGTCGGCCCGATCTTCATGACAGCCCTGGCCATCGGGTTTTTTGGCTTCCTTGTCCCGGCTCTGCTTGGCGAAAGTCCCGTATGGACGCAGTACATGGTCGGGCTCATCATGATCGGACTCGCACGGTGTATCGCAATGGTGATCGTTTGGAACGAATTGGCCGAGGGCGACAGCGAGTACTGCGCCGGGCTCGTTGCATTCAACTCGGTCTTTCAAATCATCTTCTACAGCGTGTATGCCTGGGTTTTCGTCACGACGATCCCGTCGCTCCTGGGCCTCAAGGGAAGTGTGGTCGAGATCGGCATGGGCGAAATCGCGATGAGCGTCCTCATATACTTGGGTATCCCGTTTGCCGCCGGCATGGCGACACGGTTTGTATTGGTCCAAGCCAAGGGACGCGACTGGTATGAGGGCGTGTTCATTCCGAAAATTTCGCCGATAACCTTGATTGCGCTCTTGTTCACCATTGTGGTGATGTTCGCGTTGCAGGGCCGGCGAATCATTGATCGACCATGGGATGTGCTTTTGGTCGCCATCCCGCTGCTGATCTACTTCGCAATTATGTTCCGCATCAGTTTTCTAATGGGCCGCAAGCTGGGGGCCGATTACTCCAAGACCGCGACACTCAGCTTCACCGCTGCCAGCAACAACTTTGAGTTGGCGATTGCCGTGGCAGTGGCCGTGTTCGGCATCGAAAGCGGGGCCGCGTTCGCCGCGGTGATCGGGCCGCTGGTGGAAGTACCCATGCTCATCGCGTTGGTGAATGTGTCGCTCCGCCTACGGCAGCGCTGGTTCCTTGTTGGGTCGGCCGTTGCAAATCGAGTTGAATCGACTGATCAGATCGAGCCTGTCCCCAAAAATCATGGCTGACAGCCGGCGGCCCCTTGGATGCGGATACGTTCCGCTTTCGGCTTTCCGCATCCGGCGCTCGTCATTCCTATCAGTGTCCGGCCTCGCCAGAAACCAAAATTGGCTCCAGCAAATGACACACTTATTTCTTTACAGCCCCTTAGTCCCTACTTCGAGCTCGGCTGGTTTTGTGACTTTTCGCCGGAAAAGATCGCATCAATGCTCCAGCGCCCCGCCCCGGCAATTAGAAAGGTCATGGCAATGGCAAGGTACACGAACGCGAGCTCTTTATTGCTGAAAGGATCCCCTGCATGGAACACGAACGCGGCTGTCCCCATGGTAAAGGCAACAAACAATGCCGCGACTCGTGTGAGACATCCCGCCGCGAGAAGAATCCCGCCGGCAAATTCAGCCAAACCGGCGGCCCAAGCAAATAACGCCGGCGCGGGAAACCCCATCCCGCCCACGATATCAGTGACAAACTTTTCCCCCGGCGGCAGCTTCCCCATGCCATGGCCGAAAGCCAAGCTCAACCCGGCAAAAACCCGTACAATCAGCCATCCCGTACTTTGAACCGCGGGCGAAGGCTCCGCTGAAAACAGAAGTTGTTTCATATAGAAATTATTTTATCATGTGAAAACAGGAATTGGAAAGCGCGAACGCCCCCGCGCTCAGTTCCCACAACATTGTTTGAGACATTATCGACATTTCTCGGTGACGGAATAGGCGGTCCCCTTGGTGCGTGCCAGCAGGAAGAGTGCTCCTCCGAATCGGAGGAGCACCCGATTGCCACTTGAGCGCCTGGCGGAACCCGACCGCGCTCTCGTTAATCCGTTCCTGTGGTTAGTCTTGATCTCGTTCCCGCTCTTGGTCTCGGTCGGCTTCCCGATTGTGACGCTCGCCTCGCTCACGCTTCGATTTTCCGTGATCCTCGTCATCGCGCACCCGCTCGCCTTCTCTCTCTCCACGCTCACGGTCCGCTTGCCGACCATACCGCTCCCGGCGTTCGTCAAATTGGTCGCCGAAGTGCTCTCGTCGTTCCTCCATGCGGTGGCGCCTCTTCTCTTCGCGCCGGCGAAGATGTTTCTTGAGCTCATGAAGCTCCTTTCGGAG
>JAHEOI010000046.1 GCA_018610125.1 Verrucomicrobiota bacterium | reverse complement strand
GCCTTCGCCCCGCTCAACAAGCTCAAATTGACTCTTCATGCGCACCCGCTGATCCGCATGACCAAGCAATTCCCGCAATCGCTCAACCGACTTCTGTTCAAACTCGGTGGCAAGCAAACGCTTGACCGCTTGACGCCGTTTCGATCCTTTACCCGCGGGCGCATCCAAGCGCCAGACCTTGCCTTTTTCATGAGGACTCCACCCCCCGATCCAATCATCGATGTAGAGCGCGCCGTCCGGACCAAAATCAAGCCCGGTCGCGGCGATCTGATCGACCACCCGACGCTCGCCGTCAAAGGCAAATGTCGCCCCATCCTGTTTAAGCCTAAAGCCTGTCACAAAGGAGGACGAAGCAGAGCCATTAAAGAATGAGGCAAAGAAAAAACCGCGCCAGCGGTCGCTCAAAGCCGTCCCCGGATCGACAGCAAAGCCCGCGGGCCCATTGTGATAATGCTCGATCGCAGGCGTTATATATGCCGGCTGCCCCTTGAATGCCGGCTTGTAAAGCCCCTCGTCCATCCATGGATTGAACGCCGTGGTACCGAACTGCCAATGAATGCGCCAGCCGCTGTCGGAGCCTTCGGTTATGTGGACAATCCGCTCGTGGTCTTTCGGCTTATCGCTGTCGTTGTCGACACTGAAAAGATTGCCATGCTTATCAAACCCGATTTCCTGCGGGTTGCGCAGCCCGTGCGCGAACACTTCGAAATCGCTGCCGTCAGGGTTACAGCGCATCACAGCCCCTTGGTGCGGATATTTCCAGCGTTTGCCATCAGGCCCAACCACATTCACCCCTTGGTCTCCGATCGACCAATAAATCTTCCCGTCCGGTCCGACAGTAGGCCCGGACATATTGTGTCCCGCGAATGCGATATGGACGCCATAGCCATAGCTCAACGCTTGACGTTCATCAGCTCGCCCATCGCCATCCGTATCCTGAAGCTTCCATAAGGCCGGATTGCACGTGACATACACCGCGTCGTCATGCGCCAGGACACCACCCGCCACGCCGGCGACTTCCGAATCAAAGCCTTGAGCAAAGATTGTCGACTTATCCGCCTTGCCGTCGCCATCGGTGTCGACGATTCGATAAATCTTTTCCGATTCGACGGTCAGATCCCGCCAATCGTGGGAGCCATCTCCATTCCGGTCCTTGAGCCAACTCTTGTTTTGCTCGCTGCGGTCCGGAGAGAGGGTTTGCTTAAAAAAGCGACGTTTCTCCTCGACGCTTTGAAAACTAAGATCCGCCTTTTTCCAGTCCCAATGCTGCCGGATATCGAGATCGGAGCTCTTACGGCGAACCGTTCGGCTTACGTAAACCCGGCCTTCGTCACTGACGCTGATCCCAACCGGACTAGCGAGCATGGGTTGTTCCGCCCAAACGCCCAGGCTCAAATCCCGAGGAATCTCTTTTCCCTCCACCGTATGCGTCGCTTCAGCATCACTGGAAGAGTCGCCGCCAATCCCCGGAATCGGAAGCGCCAAGAGGCCCGCCAGGCCGCATGCCGACAGGTTCGAAGGCCATGCCCCACTCAGTCGCTTCCCTTTGACGTCTCGTGATTGTCGATTAGTCACCATCTTCGCCCTATCAGATTGCTCGGATTTCCTCGAATTGCTCAAAAGATCGAGGGTAGACCGAGGCTTGGGCCACCACAAGCCTTTATTTCGGAATGGTGAGCCGGTTTTACAAAATGTGAGAAGCTTGATAGGGAAACCGACGTCCAATCATTGGAGAGGTTTTCAGGGATTGCCTTGGCTACAGGGCATCAACTATAGTAAAGGAGGATGCTATGCACTGGATGAGAGTGTGCCTCCTCGTTGGAGTGGGGCTGGCAATCGGAGGAATGGGGTGGGTCTTTTATGGTTTGGCCGACCGACGCGAAAACGCCAGCCAAGAAAAGGCCAAACGAGAAAAGGAGGTCTATAACGCTCGTTCAGCAAGCAGCGGGGACGCTTACGGACTGGGGGGACGGAAGGTCGATAAGGCGGCAATCGACAGGGAGGTAATGAAGGAGGTGTTTGCCATCGAAGCCGAGCGCAATCAATGGGATCAAACCTACTGGGCTAAGGAGATTGTTTCGCATAAGTTCGGCGATGAAATTGTCGACTTTTGGGATCGTTTGAAGGAGGCGGAAGACCCGCTGGCGGTGGCGGCCGACATAACGTTCGATGAGCTGCAATTGGCAAATCCCCCCGATACGATGCTTGCCGCAGTGCTGGCAGATTTTTCCAATTCGGGAACCGTGGATATGCTCTGCGCCGACCCGCAGGGACTGATACTCTACGCCGGGAGACCGGGCATGGGCTTTGAGGACCGGGGACAGCGAGTCTGGGAGGCCCCCAAGCCGCTGAAAAACACCTTTGTTATCACCGCCGGAGACATTGATCGGGATGGCGATCTCGACGCCTGGATCGGCGACTTCAAACAGGTCTATGTCCGAGGCCAGATGCCCACCCCCTATTACAATGCCAATGATGGCTTTCCGGCTTATCTCCTCGTCAACCAAGGCAACGCGACCTTTCAAGATCGAACGGAGGCCTCCGGCCTGGCGGCGAAGCGTTACCGGCGCAGCTACACAGCCTCGTTTGTCGACCTCAATGCAAGCGGTCACCTTGACCTATTGGTGGTCAGTGACTTCTGCGGCGTCGATATGTATTTCAATAACGGCAATGGCCACTTTAGAGACGTCACAAATGAGGCGATTGACCAACCGCACCTCTTCGGGATGGGACACACGTTCGGTGACTACAACCGGGACGGGACAATCGACTTTTTTGTCACTGGGATGACTTCCCCCACGGCCAAACGAATGGACTATCTCGGACTGGGTCCGGATCACACCCCCAAATATAAGAAAATGAAAGAAATGCGTCCGATCATGACCCACGGGAGCCGGATGTATCTGGGTCGTGGGGACCATTTCAAGCAGCCACCGTACAAAGATGATGTTGCCGATACCGGCTGGTCGTGGGGAACCGCAACCCTGGATTTCGACAACAACGGCTATGCGGATTTGGCTGTCGTCAACGGACATGCCAGCCGAAAGTCGACCCGAGACTACGAATCCAGGAGCTGGCGCCATGATTTCTATGTGGGCAGCTCGGAAGAAAATCGCGCAGTGGATATTTACTTAAGATCAGTGGCTCAGAAGCTCGTTGGGAAAGGCTACTCGTTCGGAGGCTATGACACGAACCGCCTCTTGGCCAACCAGTCAGGGAACGGCTTTCTAGAGGTCGGATTTCTCATGGGCTTTGCTCTCCGCGACGACAGCCGGAATGTCGTGGCCACGGATCTGGATCGGAACGGACGCATGGATCTCGTCGTCCGGACCAAGCGCATCTGGCCCGAGCACGAAAAGCGGCTGGTCGTTTATAAAAATCAGCTCCCTGATCCGGGCAACTGGATCGGGTTTGAGCTGGTCCCTTCAAGGGACGGAATCCATGCGCAGGGCGCGACGATTGAGATCCGGACCTCGAGCTCGACTCAAATTCGCCCGGTCGTAACGGGGGATTCCTTCCGATCTCAACACCCTCTGCGGGTCCATTTTGGAATCGGCGACCTGACCGAGGTCCAAACGGTTGTGGTTCGATGGCCTCATGGAGAGCCGAGCATCCTCCAGCGACCCAAGATCAACCGGTACCATCTTGTCACCCCAAAGGGTAAAGGCCATAAGGAATCAACCGAATAAAGGCGTTAACTTGGGTCTCCTTGGTGGAAACGACAAGAGCGGTCGGCAGGGGGACTGCCGACCCTACCACCGGTATTGCCCCTTAGTAGCTTGTGTTCCCTTCCCGTTCTACCCCTCGATGGACATCGCGCAATTTCTTTTTCATGGCTTTAAAACGCTTCGGTCGCTCATCCGCGAGATCATTATTTTCTTCCGGATCTTTGGCGAGGTTGTACAGCTCAAAATCCTTGAGCTGCTCGTCGGTCAGTATCTTCCAATCCCCGGAACGCATCGCAATCTTTGGTCCTTTGGCAATTCGATTGTGCCAATAAAGAGGCACGTCACGCTCAATCGCCTGGCCATGAAACGCAGGCACAAGGCTCGCTCCATCAATGGTCCGATCTTGAGGAAGAGATGCTTCCGCAATGTCACATACCGTCGTAAAAATATCGCTCGTTACGGCAGGTTGCTTGCTCACGCTCGAAGGCTCGACATGGCCCGGCCATCGGACGATTCCCGGAACTCGGATCCCCCCCTCATAAGCGTCACGCTTCCGGCCCCGCAATCCGCCCGTCGTGCCACGCGTTCGACCTTTGTCAGGATTCCGACTCTCCGGCCCATTGTCCGAAGTAACGATGACGAAGGTGTTCTTCGCCGCATCCATCCGCTTCAGTGTCGCCATAAGCCGACCGAAAGCGGCGTCCATCTGGGTCACATCCCCGAGCCAGTGACGCAGCCCGGCATCATCCAAGTGGGAATATTGTCGACGAAAACGTGGCGCCGCATGGATCGGCTTGTGCGGTTCGTGACTCCAGACCGTCAAAAAGAAAGGCTTTTCGAGGTCACGACTTCCAAGACGACCTTCCAACCACCCGATTGCTTCTCTGACGATTAATGGCGCGGCGTAGCCTTTCAGCTTGCCGACTTGGTTGCCGTTCCGCACAAAATTCCGGGGGTACTTGTGACTCGGTCGGGCATTGTTCTGTGTGGCAAACCAGTAGTCATAGCCGTGATCGTCGGGCTGTGGTTGATCCTTCCGCGTAAGCCCACCGTTCAAGTGCCATTTACCGACGTGGCATGTCTCATAACCAGCCTTCTTCAGGAGCTCGGCGATCGTCACCTCGGCCTCACGCAGATGGACATCGCTCCCTCCCGGAATCCACCGGTATACCCCGTTCCGGTAAGGGGTTCGCCCCGTTAAAATGGTGGATCGCGTGGGCGAGCATGTCCCCGCGCCGGCGTAGAACTGAGTGAATCGCATCCCCTGCTCGGCGAAGCGATCAAGGTGGGGCGTCTTAACCTGCTCATCCCCGTAACAGCCCAGATCCGCATAGCCCAGATCATCCGCCAAAAAGACCACGATGTTGGGTTTCTCCGCCGCACGCGAGATCCCCGCGAATAGGCTGCTCATCCCCACCAACACAAGGACCGTCGTCACTAAAACCGCGATACTTCCGGAATCCGATCGTGTTATTTTTGATTTCATAAGATTCTGCATTCCCTAACTAGCGAGTCATTGCCTCAGATTCGAGTTTGAGCCGATCCCCTGAATCGGTCAATCCCTCGTCTAACAAAAATCGATGTCCACGGCGGGCTCGACAGTGGGGCACCATAACAACCTCTGACGCGCGCCAGCTTGTGGAGTGCGCGTGACTTGTCACCGCTTTCTCTTTTCCGCCTCTCCCCTTACCTGACCAGAGGCCCCTTATTCGCAATCCCATCCTCTTTCCCCGCCGGCAGCCTGCCGAATCCACAGCGCCGACGAGTCGCCGCACTCCAAACGCTTCGCGAGCTCGCCCCCCTACCCGCTTGAGAAGCGTTCGGGGCTTCACAAAAAGCGTTTGTTAGGGGTACCATACCCCGCGTATAGACAAGACCGGAAAGCATGTTCAAAGGAGACTGTTATGGCAAAGAAGCAATGGAATCGACGTGAGTTTTTGAGGGATTCAACTGCCGCTGTGGCGGGTAGCGCATTGGCCGGTTTTTTTATCGGGGACGCACGTAGCTTTGGGTCGCCAGGCAAACGGCTTTCGCCTAATGAAAGGCCCGGAATTGCCTTGATTGGAGCCGGAGGCCGTGGCCGAAGCGATGCTAACACGGCCGGTAATTACGGCGATGTGATCGCCGTATGCGACGTCGATGAGCGGCATCGTAACAAGGCAGCGAAAGAGCTCAAGGCGGAGCATCAGTATCATAACTTCCGGAGTCTGCTCCAGGAACGGGACGATGTTCACGTCGTCGTCAATGGAACACCGGATCACTGGCACACCCTCATCAACCTTATGGCGGTTCGGACCGGGCGTGATATCTACAGTGAAAAGCCACTGACGCTTACCATTGATGAAGGAAAGCGACTCGTCCGGGAGGTAAAGCGTCACGGGACCGTTTTCCAGACCGGGAGCCAGCAACGCAGCGATAGCAATTTCCGGAAGGCGTGCGAGTTGGTGCGGAATGGACGCCTCGGGAAGCTAAAGCATATTGAGGTTGGATTGCCAACCGGTCCGAAAGAGGGACCGTTTTCCGCGGAGCCGGTGCCTTCGGCGCTGGACTGGGATTTCTATCAGGGTCAAGCGCGATGGATGCCTTACAATGGCCATAATGCCCACTGGAACTTCCGTTGGTGGTACCGTTTTTCCGGGGGCCAAATGACCGATTGGGGGGCGCACCATTGTGATATCGCGCAATGGGGGCATGGCACTGAGCGAAGCGGCCCTGTATCGGTAAACGGGAAGGAAATAGTCGGCGGGATGCCCGGCGGCTATACGACAGCCGTTGAATACCGGGTGGAATACAAGTATCAAGACGGTGTCACCATGACTGTCACGAACCGAGCCGATCGTGGCGTACGCTTCGAGGGAAGCGATGGCTGGATCTTCGTCTCTCGCGGAGAGCTAAAGGCAAGCGATGACTCGTTGCTTGATGAGCCACTCTCCGGTGATGTCATCCGACTCTACCAGAGCGATAACCACATGAAGAACTTTTTCGACTGTGTTCGGGATCGGAAGGATCCGGTCGCGGATGCCGAGATCGGCCATCGCTCCGTCTCAGTCGCCCACATTGGAGTGATCTCGATGCGGGCAGGCCGTCCCCTAAAGTGGGATCCGGAGCAGGAGCAGTTTCTTGGGGAGATTGAGGCCAACCAGTGGCTTTCCCGCGATATGAGGCCGCCTTATGACTACAGGTTCATCGCCTAGCGAGGCGTTCCCTCACACCAAGCGAGGCATGCGGGCATTCGTCCCTATCAAGGAGGAGAACCATTCCATTTTCCCTGATAGGGACGTTAAAGTCCGCCTTTTATACTCGTCGTGAAGCTTCCTGGCGACCTTAGCAACTCGCTTTACCACCCAATTCGCATGCCAATTATTCCGCTTTAAGGATTTGGCCGTGCTCGTGCAGCTCGTCTCTCAATTTCCCATAATCAAGCTCTTGGACCACAGCATCCCCATCCCCGGCCAAAACAGCCGCTGTCGCAGCGGATTGTCCCAGAATCATAAATTTTACGAATCTCTCCGCCTTTCGGCCGTCAGTCTTCTTATGGAGCAAGCCACTCCAGATATTGCCGGTCCGAGTTACGGACCGCTCTCCTCAACCTTTTGATCCGTTCAGTTCGCTGTTTGGCGGATCGCCGGCCATACTCGCGGAAATATTCTTTGACCTTCGCCGAATCCGGCTTTTGTCCCTGGTCATCGGTCCGGTCGATCCAAGCACGCAAGCGCCGGCGAAGCCGTCCCCGAACCTCCTCGTGAGCCGGACTTCCACGCAGATTGTGGACTTCATAGGGGTCGGCCTTAATATCGTAGAGTTCTACGGCTCCCCTCGGCTCGACGATCTGACTTTGAACTTCGTTCAGCCGACCTTCCTCCGCGAGCTTGCGTATAAGCGGGTACATCGGGTGCTTCGCCTGCCGATAGGCGGTGGAGTAAATCGGGGCACGTTGCGGGAACCGATTCTCAATGTACCGATACCGATGTGTCCTTATGGTCCGACTGCGCAACAGGCCAAGCCAAATCCGGTGACAGATCCTCCGCAATCAGCCACAACAGATTCGGGCGTGCGTCCGACCCCGCTTCAACCGAGGCCACCATCAGACACACTCCCGCCACCAACGGCCTCAACAAAAGAAGCGCCGCCCTCTTCATCGCTCCCCACCCCGATCCACCGCGATCCATGTGACTACAGCCATAGGCATCCATCCGCAAAAAAGACCTCCTCCACCAGCTCGAATCAGAGCGCTTCGGCCTACTCCGGACGAATGACCACGTCGTCAATGTACCAGCCCGGCAACTGGTTGAACGCATCGGTCGCCAGGCGGAACTCGATCTTCACTTCATTGCCGAGCGCATCAGGCCCGATCGTAAAGCTCCTCTCCTGCCAGCCATCCGTCTGGCCCGAGTCGCGGCTCAACTCTCGAATCACTGAGTTGTCTTCCGCGTTAAGAATATTGACAGCGGTATAATGAAAGCTGATCTCCGGATCCACGTTTCGGAACTCTTGGAAGCTAAGCGTAGCGCGATCGACCTCGGTGAGATCGACAACCGGGGAACGCAGGTAAGCATCGGTATTCGCCTCGAAATTGCCGTCCAGGTTGGTGGCAAAAACATTTTCTCCACTGACCGCTTCGCCAAGCCCGCTCGTCGGCGCTCCAACCTCCCAGCTATCGTTCTCACCCCCATGTGTCCAATCGCCCGCCTCCGCTTCGAAATCGGCCGCGAGGATAGCCGGCTTGGCCAAGGCGACCACCCGATAGTAATGCGGATCCCCGCTCGGCATTGGGACGGTCGCCTCATACTCCCCTTCACCCAACTCCGAAAAGGAGGCGTCCGACTTTCCCGTCCACTCGCCTGCTCCCAAATCAGCGCTCCGCTGGACAGCGAGCTCGCGATCGGTAAACGGGGAGAAGAACGTCAATACGACCTGACCCTCGGACGGCAGCAGCTCCAACGAACGAATCGTAAGCGGCTCGAACTCCTCCGTCAGGGGCTTCCCAAGGGTCCCATTCTGATAGATTCCCTCGACCTCTTGCTCATTCAAAGCCCGGTTCCAGATCCCCAAATCATCCATCAACCCCTGATAGAGCCGGACCGGCTCCAGCGTTGCCTGGAAATTGCCGATGGCCAAATCATCCGTGCTCGGCGGCCCCAAAGCCCCGGGATAAGGCTCGGAAGGCCCGAGCGGTTGACCATTCTCAAAGAATTGGCGGGTCCCCTCTTTGACCACCATCGCAAAGTGCTGCCAAACCTCGAGCTCAACACTGCCGGCAGGGGTATTCCCCGGCAGCCCTTGCTCGGTCCCCTTCCTGAGCCAAAGGTGGCTCTCAGGAGCCCGCATGAAGATCGCATAATTGCTCCCTTTCCTCAGGATCCGGCCCCAATCCTCCTGCGGCTGACCAAAACTCGCGGGACGAATCCAGAACGAGAACGTCGCCTCCCCTTCGAGACTCAATTGCTCGTCATGTGGGACAGTGATGAACTCGTCGTTGCCCGGAAACTGGAATGCCCCCTCGATGAAGCCTTCTTGAAGCGGTGATCCATCGAAGTTTTGAAGCTGTCCGTCGTGTCCATTGCCGCTTTCATCGGACAACATTCCGTCATCCACCTTATGAAAATCCCAATAAGCGACCAGGCCCGAGGTCACATCCTCAATCGGTTGCACCTCAAGTGCCGCCGACCCGCTCGTCGTCTCGCCTTCCTCGTTGGTGATCCTGACGCTGTAGCTCCCGCTCGCCTCGGCGATCACGTCGCTCAAGGTCAGGACACGACCGGTCGCCTCGGGCAGCGGCTCACCATCGACTCGCCATTCGTAAGACAATGGGCGCTTCCCCTCGGCTCGGGGATATTTTCGGTTGTCTCCGGGAGAGTGCACCGATATACTGACTTTGAAGCCGGTTAGAGTTTTTTCCATGAAACGACGTGAATTTCTTAAGCATTCGGGTGCCGGGGCCTTGGCGCTAATAGGCGGGCCGCG
>JAHEOI010000045.1 GCA_018610125.1 Verrucomicrobiota bacterium | reverse complement strand
TCGGGCCAGACCGCCCCTTGCCTGATCCACGATTTCAAGATTTGCGTTTTCGACTCCGACAATGGCTCGCCTTCGGATTTCGGGGGCATGATCGCCGGATCATCGGCCGGCAACACCGTCGTGGTATAGGTACGGCTATGCTCGGGCTCGAACGGGGTGATCGAGGGCCCTTCCTCCAGATCCGCGAATGCCTCACTCTTGACATCGAGGCGCAAGCCGCCATCGGCATTCCCTTCACGATGGCAGGAAACACAGTTCAATTCCAAGATCGGCTGGACATGCTCGGTAAAGTGGATTCGCGTGGTGGTCTCCAGCGTCTCTCCCCGCGGCCATTGCGCTCCCTCCTCGATCCAACGCCGTAAGATCTCCGTCTGCTGCTTGGATAAGGTCGGTCCCTCCGGCGGCATGATATCGGGATCATCCTCGGGAAGGACCGTCCGCGTGTAAAGCGAGCTCTTTTCCGGGTTACCGCGGATAACAGCAGGGCCCCCTTCGCCACCCCGATAGGTTTGAATCCGGGTATCCAGCCGTAACTCCCCGTCTTCTTGATCCGGGTTGTGACAACTCACACAAGCCGATTCCAGGATCGGTTTGACATGCTTCGAGAAGTCGACCTCCTCGATCTCCGCTTGGCTCCAAGCCGTTGTCACGGTCATTGCCAAAATCGCGGTCGCCACCAGGTTTGTTTGAAGCTTCATCATCTCTCTCTGTTTCACTGCTAGACTGCACCTGTTCGCTTCGCTGTGCCTCAAAAACAGCGTTTTGGGCCGAGAAACGCATTTATCCCACCCTTTTACCATTTCTTTTAAGCGATGCAAGGCTTGACTCGCCTTTTCCCTTCCTATTTGTTAACCTCGGGTTGTTATGGCCAATTTCCAAATTGCCCAGCTTGACGAAATCGAAGCGACGCGCTGTCCTTGCGGGCATGCGCGGCGAGCGTTTGACACACCGGACAACCAGGTGGCGACCATGCATATGGTCGATATCGAAGCCGATTCCAAGACGCACTACCATAAGAAAATGACCGAGATTTATCTCGTCTTGGAGGGAGAAGGCCATATCGAATTGGATGGCGAGCTCTATCCGGTCAAGCCGATGACCGGCATCTTTATTCAACCGGGCTGTCGGCACCGCGCCATCGGCAAGATGCGAATCCTCAACATCCCGATCCCTGCCTTCGATCCAAACGACGAGTGGTTCGACTAGTTAGGGTAAGATCCCTGCGGACCCATTTTATTGTGCGCGGAATATACCGCGAAGAAGTGGGACGTCGAAGACAACGTCCCTATCACGGAGGACCGGTTAATGCTTATGAGACGTCGTCCCCGAACGTCCGATGCAGGTCACCCAGGCCCCTCTTCAATCCCTGATAGTGGATGCCGACCCTACCAATTCCGCTGTGGTAGGGCCCGCACTCCGCTGCGGGCCGCTCCCCAGCCCCCCTCACCTAGAACTAGAAAAAGAAGACCAGCAATTGCCGGGGCCTCCGGCAGGTCGGCGCTCCCCCCGGTCCCTTCTCCCCTGCGCATGGTCAAAAATCGCCATCAAGAGCAAAAGCCGCCAACATGGTCCCAACGGCCAGATGGCTAAACCGCCTCCATTTGAGCTGCAATCACTTGGTATAAAGGGGTTTAAGTCTCAGCTTATGCTAGCGGCCTTGCTTTGGCATTTAAGTTGCTTTAAGCGAGCTGCCAGTAAACGAGGCGCTTTACAACGAGTTTTAGGGAATGAAAAAGATCGAAGCCATTATCAAGCCATTTAAGCTGGAGGAAGTGAAAGACGCACTGAGCGAGGTCGGGATTGAGGGGATGACTGTGAGCGAAGTCAAAGGTTTTGGGCGACAGAAAGGTCACACGGAGATCTATCGCGGGAGTGAGTACACCGTGGATTTCCTGCCCAAGATCAAAATTGAGCTTGTGGCCGCTGACGATCATGTCGAATCGGCCGTTTCGGCCATTCTTAAAGGGGCCAAGACCGGAAAGATCGGAGATGGCAAAATCTTCGTCTCCCCTGTAGAAGAGGCCATCCGGATTCGCACCGGCGAAAAGGCCGACCAAGCAATCTAGTCGAGCGCAAAGGCCGGCGAGGCGTTGCCTCAGACCCGCCAAGGCATGAGCTCCGTCTGAGCCCCTTGGTCGCGTCCAATGTCTTCTGTCGACGCCTCGCTGTGGTTCCGCTCCGCGGAAGAGAAAATGGAAATTCTTATTCGCCTCGCCACAGATTCCTTGAGGCCGAAAATCAAATCGTAAACCGAGAACCATAACCAGAAAGAATCATGAAAACACCGGAAGAAGTCATCGAAATGGCCAGAAAGAATGAGGTCAAGATGATCGACATCAAGTTTGTCGATACGCTTGGAACCTGGCAGCATTTTAGCGTCACCCCGAGAGAGCTTACCACTGAAGTCTTTGAAGAAGGATTCGGATTTGACGGCTCGTCCATTCAGGGCTGGAAGAGCATTGAAGTCAGCGACATGCTTGCCGTGCCGGATCCCGGCACCGCGTTTATCGACCCCTTCTGCAGCGTCCCGACCCTGAGTCTGACCTGCACGATTTCCGAGCCCGGCACTCGGGAGGCTTATACCCGTGACCCTCGCGGGGTGGCCCGCCGGGGAGAACAGTATCTCCAGTCAACCGGTATCGCCGATACCGCCTTCTTCGGCCCTGAAGCGGAATTTTTCATCTTTGACGACGTCCGTTACGATTCCGCCGCCAACCACAGCTTTTACTCGGTTGATTCCGAGGAGGGAATCTGGAATACCGGACGGGAAGAGCTGCCGAATCTAGGCCACAAGATTCGTCATAAGGGGGGATATCTCCCTGTCGCTCCAACCGACACGTTGCAGGACCTTCGGACCGAAATGGTCTTGATGATGCAACATCTCGGCATCGAAGTGGAGCGCCAGCACCATGAAGTCGCCTCTGCCGGTCAGGCCGAAATCGATTATCGCTTCGACACCTTGGTTACGACCGCCGATGCTATGATGCTCTACAAGTACATCATTAAAAATACGGCCCGAAACCATGGAAAAACGGCCACCTTTTTGCCGAAGCCGTTGTTCGGCGACAATGGCTCGGGCATGCATACCCACCAATCGCTCTGGAAGGGTGACAAACCGCTTTTTGCCGGGAATGAGTATGCGGGATTAAGCCAATCGGCGCTTCATTACATCGGAGGCATCCTCAAGCACGCCCGCGCTCTCTGCGCATTCTGTAATCCGACAACAAATTCCTACAAGCGGCTCGTCCCCGGTTACGAGGCGCCGGTCAATCTGGCCTATAGCGCCCGCAATCGCTCGGCAGCGGTTCGCATCCCAACGTTCAGTGAAAGCCCCAAGGCCAAGCGCATCGAATTCCGTCCCCCGGATCCGACTGCCAATCCTTATCTCGCCTTCACAGCCCTGTTAATGGCCGGATTGGACGGGATCATGAACAAGATCGAGCCGGGCGAGCCGCTCGACAAGAACATCTACGAGCTCCCGCCCGAAGAATTGGCAACGGTGCCGAATGTGCCATCCAGCTTGGGCGAAGCCTTGACCTGCCTCGAAAACGACCACGACTTCCTCCTGAAGGGGGATGTCTTCACAACCGATCTGCTCCATACCTTCATCGCGATGAAGCGCCGAGAAGATGACGCTCTGCGGTTGCATCCGCACCCGCATGAATTCGCCATGTATTACGACGCATAAAGAGGAGAACGGGGGACTGTCGGCCCTATCAGGGAAGGGTGGCGCCTAGCCTGTGCTCCTGTTCGCTCCTTGATAGGGACCGATCTGCCGTATCGCAGATTGCCGAATCTGCTAGATTGTCATTTTTCGCAAGAGTTGTGCCTGGCACGCCGGGTCAGCGTGTGATACTCGCGACAAGGTCGACGGACAAGATATGGAACCTCTCATCCGGGGTGACAACAATGATCGTCCTCCCTTGTTCCGCAACGAGCAAGTTATCATGGTTGGGCACTTGAAATTCGTGCCCATCGGCCGTGCGGATCGTGAACGGCTGGAATGGCGTTGCATCGCGCGCTTCCTTGATCGCGTCGATTGTCATTGTGTAACCCCTTACACCACTTTGCAGCCAAGGTCAATCATGCCCCCACTGCCATTAAGGGTCAAGAACCCCCTTTTCGCTCCCTGATAGGGACGTTCTCCCGGACGTCCCACTTTTTTCTTGGTTCCCGGCCGAATCCGACACCCCAATGATGCATGGTTGTCTGGGAGCGGCCGGCAGCGGAGTGCCGGCCCTACCAACTCGGTTGCCATCCGAGGTCGAGCTCACCCTCTTCCTTCCCCATTCGCGCACTTGACGCCCTTCGCGAGCAAACTTCCCCGCGCATCGACTTGCGTCGCGGAACCCGGGACTTGACCGAAAGCGGACTCGCAGAAATGGAAGGCCTTATCCCTCAAAAAGGCTCAGAGCCCTTGAAGAATCTTGACAAACAGGATCGTATATCGCAGAAATATACTGGATGCTTGAGGCGGTCACTGGGTTTGAATGGGATAAACACAATGCCGATAAGAGTTGGGAAAAGCATGGAGTCAGCAACGTCGAGGCCGAACAGGTCTTCTTCAATCAACCGCTTCTCCTTTTCGAAGACAGGAAGCATTCAAGGTCGGAGGCCCGCTCGTATGTCCTCGGGCAAACCGACGCAGGGCGGTTGCTGATGATCGTTTTCACGATCCGTGGAGATAAAATCCGCGTCATTTCTGCCCGAGAGATGAGCCGAAAAGAGAAGGTGATTTATGAGCGCCAAGAAAAAGAAACGGATTCCGGAATTTCACAATGAGGATGCCGAACGCGAGTTTTGGTCCACTCACGACAGCGCAGACTTTATCGATTGGGAGAAGAGCCGGCAAGTCAGCTTTCCTGCTCTGAAACCGACTCTTAAATCGATTTCGATCCGATTGCCGGAAAGCATGATCGCGCAGTTGAAAGTCGAGGCCAACAAACGAGACATCCCCTATCAATCCCTCGTCAAGATGTACCTCGCCGAAAAACTGAGAGAGGAAGCAAAGCGACAAGCGCAAAGGGACTGAGCAGTGGGGACGCGAGGACCGCGCCTGCGTGGCTGAGTCCCACGCACGAAATCCGAAGCCCCAAATCCGAAACTAAGCAATCTCGGTTTGGAATTTGTCATTTGGGATTTCCCGCGAAGCGCGCTGAGTGGTTGAGTTGAGCGGATCGGACTGCTGCGAAGGGTCTGCTCTTCTCGCCAAAGCGCCGAAGGTGCAAGTCATCCATCGGCCCGGGCTCGGCCCAGAGTCAACGAGCAAAAGAAAACACCGAGCTCTTGCCGTCCGAGGACTGACTCTGATGACGATGTTCGCAATATCATTTACTTAGGTGCACCGGCTCCACATCACAACTGCCATCCTTCTTGGCTTGTCACTGGATATGCGTTAAATTGATGCGTTATGAAGCAATTTTCAATCATGGAAACACAGCACAACCTGGTGAAGGTGCTCCGAGAGGTGGAAGCGGGCCATGAAGTCGCCATCACCCGCCACAAAAAAATCGTCGCACGCCTGCTCCCTCCCCTTTCTGAAGGAAAAGTGACTTTTCCGGATTTTCAAAAGCGGACGCGCCGAACATGGAAAACCGGTTGGAAAGGGAGCTCCTCGGAACAGCTCGTGGCCGAAAGCCGCGGAGACCAATGAGATAGCCACCCAAGCCCGCCGCGAAGATCAGACGTCCAGCCGCCGGCTCTCTCAATCGGAACGGTTTCGTAGCGGAGCACGAATTCGTGATCCCCCGCGGGCAGCTCGATTTGTATCAGACCCGTGCTCGGATGGCGACAGCCCGCTCCGAGCCGACCGCGTTTGCAGACCAGCCCGGAAAGAAGAACTGGTGGAGGACGATCGTACAGGGGGTCGCCGCCTGCGCCTTTATGCGAAGCTCGTAGTCCG
>JAHEOI010000044.1 GCA_018610125.1 Verrucomicrobiota bacterium | reverse complement strand
GTGGCACCTAACCAAGGCATCGACACGCTCCCAGACGGCGCAGGCGACCTCCTCGACACCTTGGGCGCCGTCGATCGGTTGAACGCGTTCCGGATTCGCTGCCGCAATCGCCTCATATCCCCGATTGACTCGCTCAAAAAAGGCGTGATCGGCGCTTTCAAACCGATCCCACCCCTCGCCTTCAGGCAACCGCCGCGCTCGTCTCGTTCGACTTAGGTCACCGGGAATGCGCAGGAGGAGGGTCAAGTCGGGCTGATTCGGAGCAACGGCAAAATCAATAATGGATTGCACCTTGGAGAGATCGAGCTGCCGTCCGTAACCCTGATACGCCACGGTCGAATCGAAGAAGCGGTCACAGAGGACAATCTCCCCGTCGGCAAGCGCGGGCCGAATCACTTCGCGCACCAATTGGGCGCGACTGGCATTCATCAGCAACAGCTCGGTCTCCGGACACATTTCGGTTTCATGATGGCTGTGCTTCAGAGTTTGCCGGATCTCTTCGCCCACAGGCGTTCCGCCCGGTTCCCGGAGCTCTCTCACGCGATAGCCTTTCTCCCGGAGCTGCTTGCCGAGCCGAGACAGTTGTGTCGATTTACCACACCCCTCGCTCCCCTCAAATGTGATAAACAACCCTTTCAAAACAACTCACTCGTCGTCTTCGAACAACGACGGAACGGGCAAAAACATACCCGCCGACGTATCCCCCTCGGCTGCCGCTTCCTCAGCCGAGATCGCCTCGGATGCGCCCGCCTGCAGCTCGTTTGACGAGCCGTCGCTCATGGTCTCCTGAAGATACTCGACAAGGGAATCGACCTGCTTTTCTGTTAATGGTCCGCCCTCGGAACGGGCGAATCCGGGCATCATCGTCCCCTCTTTCCCATGGGTGACCCATCGCCTCCAAAATTCGCGCCCGGTCGGGTGGTCAAGCTCCCTCAGATCGGGAACCATCGAGGCCCGATTATGGGCCTCGTGACAGATCGCACAGGCAGCTTGGTAAAGTGTCTTCCCATACTCGCCCTGCGCCGGCTTGACATGACATTGAGCGCAATCATTCTTGAAAATGGCTCTCGGATCTCGCAAGGCCTTCAATTGGTTCCGTTGCCGCCGGCTTAATCCGGTTCCAGCCCTTGCCATGCGCGGCATCTTCACCTGAACAGTCAATGACTCCATCCCAATTGACGTGTCCACGAATATCGACTTCGTGATTCTCCCCATTTTCCCACGCAGATCCATCGTCACGTCAATCTCACCCCCTTCCTTTGGAGCAAGCTCCCACGGCATTGATGGTGCCTTTGCGACCGTGCACCCGCAAGAAGTCCGGATCTTTTTGACCGTTACCGCCTTGCCGGCCTCGTTGGTCACGTGAAATCGGAATGTCGCCTCCGAAGTCCCCGCTTCCACCTCCTTCTTCTTTTTCTTGGCATCCCAGCTCAATTGCCCGCTTGAATCCGCAGAAACCGCCGTCGAAATCGGGACGAGAATCGAGATCAGTATTATTGCACCAACAACTTGCAGTCCTCTGTTCATAAAATGTGGTCGAACGGAATTTTAATGGACTTCGAATTGGTCGTCATCCCACCCCAAATTCGATGCCGTTTCCTCACAATATCGCCAAGGCTCCTTGTCGGTATCATGCAAATCGATTTCTATCCGCTCGGCAGCCATTGCCATGGCTTGCGGTATGTCCAAGTGCCTTAAAACATTGAGATACTGAGGCCCGTCATGATGCGAGCCCGGAATAGCCCTAAGCGATAAGCGAGCAAAAGGGCCTTCTTCAAACAAGGCGGCATAAAGCAGATTCACCCCCATGGTCCCCCTTCCTTTCAACGTCAAGGACTCCGATCCAAAGTCGCCGATCCGACGTAGCGCCTGCAGCCCGCGACGGATGTCCCAGACTTGCATCCCGTCCAATGTCTGACCGAGCAACATAAAACGGCGACGGATATGGGTCTGTTCCCGCGGATTGGCCTTCCACCCGGCATACCCGAGACCGCGAGGGGTCAGCAGCGCTACAGCTCGAGCTGCCTCGTACTCACGCATCCAGTCTGAGAACGCCCTCGCCTGATCCTCATCGGCTTCCGAAGCACGCTTGAGCTCAGGCAATTCCTTCATTTCACCGAACTGTTGGCTCAGCACATGCGCCCAGCCAGACCAACGTCTATCATCCGCGACCTCAAATGTCACTCGGCTTTTATTTTCTCCCGGATCTCGCCGTTCAAGCAGGTAGAGCCGAATACGGAACGGCGCTTGACTTGTCAGCTCATAAGTGGAAAAGGACCACTCCGCTTGGTTGACCGAATTCACAAGCTCCATCTCCAACGGCGCCGACTCCTTCGGCCACCCTCGGAATGATCGTTCCTCTAACGCCTTCATCCACCGATCGACTTGGCGCGCCCATGCCGCTTGATCCTCGGGCACTTCAAACGGTCCGGCTTCGGGAACGAAGCTCTCCTGGATCGTTGTGTTTCGCTCATTCTCGGGTATCGTTTTAAAGACCTTCAACTGCTCCGGCTTGAAAACCTTTTCGGCCGGCGTCTCGATTAGCCCGGTCTCGTCTTTAAGATGCCGATTAAACCATCGAAAGACCGGTATCCTCAAATCCTGCGTGTCACGGTGCGGCCCCGGCGTGATCACCAGACCGAGATTGCCTCGCTTTTCATACATCCGATAGATCCCTCGCACCTTATTGTGGAGTCGCATGACACCATCGAGTGGGAAGATCGAATCTTGATCGGAATTACAGATCAACAACGGCCTGGGCGCCACGAGGGCGGCAATCTCAGGGAACCCCCAGCGGTAAGTATTGACATGAAACATGCAATCGCAATGCCCTTCGACCGTACCGTCCAGCACATGATTCTTGAGATCGGTCATCCCGGCTACCGGGGCAGCCACCTTGATGCGATCATCGACGGCAGCCAGCCACCAGGAGTAGACCCCACCCCCCGAGCGTCCGGTAACGCCCAATCGCTCCGGGTCGACTTCCGGGCGATTCTCGAGGTAATCCAATGCGCGAATGGAATTCCATGTCTCGATCCCGGCGGGGGTGTAGCCGCGGGAATTCCACCACCACATGCCGTGACTGTAAGTCCCATGATGGATGCCCTGAATCTCGCCCCGTTGGATCGTGTCGATAATCAGGCAGACATAGCCGTGCCGCGCAAACCAGACTCCGTGATGATGATAGGCGGTCTTGTTGCCAAAGCTGACCCCGTTCTTGACCCGAAGCGCGTGGCCGCAAACATAAAGCACACCCGGCACCGGCCCGTCGGTCTCGGCAGGCAAGTAAAGATTCGCAGTCACATAGACCCGCGGCATGGATTGGAAGTGCAGCTTGAGAACCGAATACCCTTCTTTGTCGATCCGGCCCGTAATGGTCGGCTTCAAAGGGGTCTTTTCCGGCATCGGGGAAAGCCCCAGCATCGTCAGCAGCCGCCTCCGTTTCCGCTCTTTCCGGCTCTTCCAATCCTCCAAATCCTCGATTCCCGCCAACGATTGCTGCGCCAACCGGGTCGTCTGCGCTTCGAAATAGTCTCCCAGCATGCGATCGCCGGGATTCGGGCTGTCCGCCTCCTCCGCACGGAGGGTCATCCCCATCAGGAAAACGGTCACGGCAATAACGAAAACTCGATTGAAAATCATATCATCCCTCATACCGTCCCTCCTAGGGCTCATGTGACTTTATGCTCGGTGTCGGACTTCGCGCTCTCATCGGAATCTGCAGCTCCTAAGCTTGCGGCAGCGCTTCGTTTTGATTCAAGCTTTAAATGCTGCCATTTTGTCATTGACGAATATCGCATCTTGACCTAACTAGGCGCACAATAATCAACCTATGAGCAGCGAATCCCAAGCCAGCACATCGGGTCAGCCGCAAAGAAAGCCTTATGTCCCTGCCGTCGGACCACGCCTTAAGGTCCTCCTCTTCGTCGTTTTCGGATTGCTTGCCATCCTGGGAGCCAACTCCGCTTACTTGGGCAGCATTACCTTCTTGGAATGGCTTACCGGCAAAGTCTATCAGAACTACTTTTACCAATACATGTTCCTGGGCCATTTGGTCGTTGGGTTGCTGTTTATCCTGCCGTTCCTGGCTTTCGCCGTTCTCCACATGAAGCGTGCGGTCAAGCGCCCGAATCGCCGCGCTGTCCGTGTCGGCTTCAGCCTCCTGGGGGTAAGCTTGCTTCTGTTGATCAGCGGTGTCGCCTTGATGCGACTCGGCTTCTTCGAGATCAAGCATCCGGGGATTCGGTCGGCGGCTTACTGGGCCCACTTGATCACGCCGTTTATCGCGGTCTGGCTCTACATCCTCCATCGGCTGGCCGGTCCCAAAATCAAATGGGGAATCGGACTCCAATGGCTGGGCGCGGTCGCGGTGATTGTCGTCGCCATGGTCTATCTCCATGCTCAAGATCCCCGCAAATGGAATGTCGCCGGCCCCGAAGAGGGGGAGAAATATTTCGAGCCTTCATTGGCTCGAACCGCCTCGGGGAACTTTATCCCGGCCGACAAGCTGATGATGGACCAATATTGCCTCGATTGCCACGAAGACATCCATCGTCAATGGAAAAAGAGTGTCCATCACCTAAGCTCGTTCAATAATAAGCCTTACCTATTCAGTGTTACCGAGACGCGGGAGGTCGCTTTAAAGCGTGATGGCAACGTCAAGGCAGCCAGGTGGTGCGCCGGCTGCCACGACCCGGTCCCGTTCTTCAGCGGCGCATTCGACAAGCCCGATTACGACATGCAGAACCATCCGACAGCGCATGCCGGTATCAGTTGCACGGTCTGTCATTCCATTACCCACATCAACAGCACCAAAGGCAATGCCGATTACACAATTCAAGAGCCGATTCATTACCCATTCGCCTTCAGCACGAACCAGTTCCTGAAATTCGTCAACAAACAGTTGGTGAAAGCCAAGCCGGACTTCCACAAGAAGATGTTCCTAAAGCCGCTGCATAAAACCTCTGAATTTTGCTCCACCTGCCACAAGGTCCACATCCCGTTTGAGCTGAATCACTACAAGGAGTTCCTGCGCGGTCAAAATCATTATGACAGCTTCTTGTTGAGCGGCGTTTCAGGCCATGGCGCCCGAAGCTTTTACTACCCTCAAAAAGCGGCGGATCGTTGCGCCTCTTGCCACATGCCGCTGAAGCCTTCCGACGATTTCGGCGCCGACTTCTTCAAAAACGCCGACCAGCTAAACGTGCATAGCCACCTCTTTCCAGCTGCCAATACCGGTATCGCCCATCTTGAGGGCAACGAAGAAACCGTCAAAAAACACCAAAACTTCCTCAAGGGAGCCCTCCGTGTCGACCTCTTCGGTCTGCACCAAGGCGGGAAAATCAGCAGTCCTTTGACAGCTCCGATTCGTCCGGAAGTGCCAACGCTCCGCCCGAATCAGCGCTACTTGCTCGATGTGGTCATTCGCAATCTCAAAACCGGGCACCTTTTCACTCAGGGGACGGCGGACTCGAACCAGCCGTGGCTCGACATCACGGTCAAAAGCGGTGACAAAGTCATCGGGCGAAGCGGCGGCCTCGGGAAGTACAATCGCGTCGATGAATGGGCCCATTTTATCAATATCTACATGCTCGATCGTCACGGCAACCGCATCGATCGGCGCAATGTCCAAGACATTTTTGTGCCGCTTTACAATCACCAATTGCCTCCCGGCACCGGCCAGCTCGTGCAATACGGGTTTACGGTTCCCGAGGGACTGTCCGAGCCGATCACCGTCGAGATCAAGCTCCAGTACCGGAAGTTCGACACCACGTACATGCAGCATGTCTATGGCGAGGACTACACGAACAATTTACCCATCACCACCATTGCCACCGATGAAGTCACTTTTCCGGTAGCGGGCCTCAAGAAGGCCCCGGAAAACCCGGACTCCCCAATCCCCGATTGGCAGCGTTGGAATGACTACGGCATCGGCCTCCTGCTTCAGGGAAGTCAAGGGAGCAATAAAGGCCAATTGCGGCAAGCCGCTCACGCCTTCAAGCAAGTCGAAAAGCTGGGTCAACCCGACGGCCCTTTGAATCTGGCGCGTGTCTACTTCAAAGAGGGCCGACTCGAAGACGCTGTGAAAGCACTGGATCGCGCCGCCAATTTCGATCCGCCGGCACCGCGATGGACAGTGGCCTGGTTAACCGGTCTGGTCAACAAACAGAATGGCTACCTCGATAAGGCAATCCGCGAATTCCGGAGCATCCTCGAAGACCGCTATCCCGAACTGAAACGGCGCGGCTTCGACTTCAGCAAAGATTACGTCGTTATCAACGAGCTCGGCCAAACCTACTTCGAGCGCGCCAAGATGGCACGTAAGCAAGAAGCCCGCGAGCGTTTTCTCCGTTTGGCCGTCAAGCAATTCCAAAAGACCCTCGACATCGACTCCGAGAACGTCACGGCCCACTACAATCTAAGCCTGGTTTATGATCGCATGGGCCGATCGAAGAAAGCAGCGCATCATCGTAAGCTTCATGCCCGCTACAAACCGGACGACAACGCCCGGGATCGGGCGATCGCCATCCACCGTCGAAAGGATGCGGCCGCCGATCACGCCGCTCAAGCAATCACGATCTACCCCTTACAAAGGCCCGGAGCCCCGGAGCTCGACCCCAGATACGCGCGTGATACCGACCTGATGACCGACGCGAATTAGACGCTTGGCCGTAATCGTCAATATGACACTTTTTTCCCGGGCGAAGCCCAGCCTTCTCCACTTCCTAAGGGGAGAGGATCGAGGTGAGGGGCCCGCGTAAGCCAACGGAAAGCACCCCTCATCCTAATGGTCGAATCCCCCACGCCCCACTTCTCTCTTGGATCTCGGCCCACAAAAAAGGATTTCAGGGACGACCTACAGAGTAACCGCCCTCTTTCCCTGATACCCGTCTAAGGCTCCTCCCGCAAACGCCTCTCCCAATCGTGCTCCCGCGCCGTGACAATACCCTCCATACGCCGAATCCGTCGCTCAAGATTGTCATAGGTCCGTTTCAATCGGTGTATCGCAAGCGTCCGCGATGAGGCATAGGAGTTGTAAAATTCCCGATCGCTTCGATCATTAAGCGGCAGCACCGGCTCTGGCTGCAGCAGGACCGCCGCAAGCAAATACACAATCAATGCCGGCCAGATCCCGGAGAAAAACAATATCACGATCGCGATCGCCCGGACGCACCAGACAGACAAATCCCTTGCGTCTGCCATCCCCTGGCACACACCGAGTATCAGCCCTCGCCGAGATCGATAGATCCCGGTCGTACCGGATAGATTAATTTTGTCGATCATAACTCTTTGTTCCCTCCTTCTCTTTTTCCTTTTCCAAAAGGATGGTTTCCAGCGCTTCGACCCGATCCTCCAACCGGGAAAGTCCCCGATGGATCTCCTGGATCATTCTGACCTCATCCATTTGCAGGTTATCCTGTTTTTTCGAGCCTTGCCCCTTGAGGATCCTCAAACCGAGTAGCACGGTTCCCCCGATGATCGCGGCAAGCGGGATCGCCAGCCCGCACAGTATCAGGAGGAACGGGAAAACATCGGGGTTTATGTTGCCAAAGAAAGCGACCATAGACTCTCTTCCGTTTTTCCTTGTTGTTCTCTAGCCGGCGCGCTCGTCGACACCTGGACGCCTCCAGCACTCAGTTCGCTTCCCCGGAGCCCTTCGAGCTTTTTCCGGAAGTGCCCGACTTTTCCTTGAGGGCCGCAAGCTCTTTCTCGATCTCTTCGTCCCCTTCAAGATGCTCGAATTCCTCATCCAAAGAACGGCCTGAGCTCTTCTTCCCAAAGTTGACGAGATCGGCCTCCGCCTCCATGCGCTCGATGCGATTCTCAAACTTGTCAAAACGCTGCATCGCCTCAGAAGAATCGAAACGTCGGATCTCCTTCTGCGCCTTGGTCTTCTTTTGAGCGTGGATGTGTCGCTGCACCAACATCCGCTGCTTCTCGCGAGCGGCCTGAAGCTTCTCCTCCACTTGGCTGATATCCGATTGATAGCGCTCGATCAAGTCATCGCATTCCCCTATCTCCTTCTCCAAGCTTTCACTTCGCTCCGTCAGACGCCGCTTCTCCATCAGTGCCTCACGGGCCAGGTCCTCGCGTCCTCGATTCACTGCCAACTGCGCCTTACCGGCCCAATGCTCGGCCTGAGAACGCGCCTCGTCGAGCGACCGTTGAACCTTCTTTCGCTCCGCCATCACCCCGGCGCATGAGGCCTTTATTTCAACGAGGGTGTCCTCCATCTCTTGGATCATTAGCTTGACCAGCTTCTCGGGATCCTCCGCCTTGTCCAACATCGAGTTGATGTTCGCATTGAATATGTCGCGCACTCTTGAAAAGATTCCCATAACGCTTCTCCTTTCCTTGCTTGTTGCTTCTTTACTACCGCTTACGCTCGACTGATTGTCTACCCTAAGGCTGATGGAGCACATCCGGTGCCAACCACCGTTCTTGATGCTTAAGTCATTGCCATTCAGGAACTTGAAAAATCACGCTACGAATCGGCATGGCATTTTTAGCCAACTTGCGGTGATTTTGACCATAGATTAGCGTAGAAGACCATGAGCGGACGTAAGCAACGAGGGAGCCGGCCCGAAGCGGAGGCGAATGCGGTCTCGATTCCGGAAGCAATGGGGCGCTCCGAAGCCTTCTTGACATTTCAGGAACGGCTTTCTCGGGTGGCGCCGGTTGAGCGCCCCGTATTGCTTTTGGG
>JAHEOI010000043.1 GCA_018610125.1 Verrucomicrobiota bacterium | reverse complement strand
GGCCCGTTGCACGCCCACGCCGTGTTGGGCAGGATGACCGCGGTGGCCACGACCGCGCCGACGGCCAATAACGCTGCTATTGCTTTCTTCATAATCGCTTCTCCTTTCTTTCGTTTACGCTTTCACCAGAGGTATTGCACCAAAGCCCTGATTTCTTACGCCTCTTTTTTGCGCCACGGGGCGCAAAAAGTATTGTTTGCTCCGCAAACGGGGATTCTGACCTTCTTATTTTCGCACATTCCGACCTTGGCACCTACCGACCCTCTTTCCGTTAACGAAGAACCAAGCACCAAGAACAGGCTATTTACCTTCCTACTTTCCCACGTTCATACGTTCTCACCTTCCCCGCTCTTAGCCCTATGCCCTACGCGCTATGCTCCCAACCGCCAACTGCACGCGTCAATACCCCATCCGTGCATTTGCCCTTCCACCGACCCTCGAACATTTGTATGAGAGCGGTGATTAAACCGCGGATCAACGTTGATCCAGAATCGGCTCTTCCTATTAGCGAAAATCAGCGAAGATTCGCGGTCTTAGGCCTTCCTTTCCACCGACCCTCGAACATTTGGGCGCCTTTCGCGGCAGCGACCGAGCCAAGGGCCGGAGGATGTTTCCGATTGGCGTCCGCCCGTTATTCGGTCATGTCTTGCGCCCACCTTCGAAGGGAGCGGAGCGCCCGCGAGAGACTCGCGGACCGGTCGGCCGCAACCTCAGGCTGCCAATGTTGCCTTGTGAACTCGATCAATCGCGCCGTATAGCCGGGTCCCACTCTTCGACCGCTTTTAGGCCTTGGCACAAAGTCCAGGGGCATCCCCGATTGCCTCGACTGTTGGGCCAGCGCGATCAACTTTTTCTTTGGATTTTCTTCCCGATCGGGCTCTCTTGGAAAAAGTCCTTTCCGGACGCCCATAAACTTCGCCAACCGCTCATAGTCCGCCATGAGCCAAGCCTCGATTTCCCGAACCGCCACCCGAAAGCATAAGTGGTCCGGCGGTGACGGGACCCAAAGACGGTATAGATCCGGAGCGCACGAGGCGTCATGGTCAAGGTCCACCAGGATTAGCCAGGGGCTAAAACGAGCCGCGTTGAGATAGCCTGAGATCCGCTGGTACAAGGCTGGCTTGCCGTTCTTCCCATAGACAGTCCCAGGCACGGCCCCGACGTGCCGGATAAGGCGGCGCGCGACGGCTTCATCCGTATCGCCTTCGACCACCACATTGATGATAATAGACTGGTTCGCCGGCATCCTTGACTCAATCCCCGAACAGCGAGAGCTGAGATGCGTCATCCGGTTTCGTCTTGGGAAGGACGGCCTCGCTCAGCGGGACACCCTCGTCCAAGAGGGCTGGGATATCCTTAAAGCGGGCCGCCGGTTGGACAATCGTCCCCTCTTTGCGCGGCTCAAGCAAAAGCACCTCATCGAGGCCGATCGACTCGTCGCGCAGCAGGTCCGGGGCGTGGGTGCTTAACAGGACTTGCCGTCCGGTGCGCCGCTGCATGCGCCAGAACATTCCCGGAAGGTTTCGGATGACCTCCGGATGCAGGCTCAGCTCCGGCTCTTCGAGCAATAACGGTCCCTTTCCACTGAGGACGATCCAGAGCAGGCCGAGCATACGCAGCGTCCCGTCCGAGAATCGCTCCTCCGTCTGCCATGCCCCTTGGGGTCGCCAGTGGCTGTATTTCCCGCGCAGATGCGGGGTGCCTCGATTATCCCGAATCAGCTCAAGCTCTTTGAGCTGCGGCACGGCTACCTGGAGAGCCCCCCGAATCCGCATCAACCAAGCGTTTCGGGTTCGCTCGTTGACCTTGGCCACCTGCTCGAGAAAATCGCCCCCAAACGGATCGTTGACGTGGCCGACCGACCGTTCCGGCTCCCGGATCAATTGCGGGACAATGTGGAGATACTGGACGGTCCCAAAGAAATCGGAAACGGCCCGGAATTTCCGGTTGGCGTGGACCTGCTCGAGATAGGTCTGAGTCAGCCGTTCTGGATCCCGCTCGTCCTCGCTGTCAGGGCGATCGAGAACCCGCTCTTCCCCAGCGAAAGCGATCTCCTTGTGAATGAGCGGTCGCTGCCGGTTGTCCTGCTTGAAGCGAAGCTCATAAGCCCACCGACCAGGCTCTTGCTCGTCCCCCATACACACCTTTACCCCGACTTCAGGATTGCGGCGAGCGGCCAATGCGCGGATCGCTGAGACTCCGCCCCGACGCTTTACGGCCTCGCGAAATCCCCCGCCTTCAGAAACAATGTCGTGGAGAAATCGGAACACATCGAGCAGATTCGACTTCCCCGACGCATTCGGACCGACAAAGAAAGCACGCTGTTGAAGGTCCAGGTCGACTTGCGTGAAATTACGCCAGTTCTCCAGCCGCAGGTGCGTGAACCGTAGGGCCGTCTCCTTTGCTCGTGACTTTCCCATGAGACATTTCAATCTTACGCGCCGATCCACCGCGGATCAAGCGCACCCCATGGGAAATGTCGACCAAGCCCATTCGAAGCATGCAAGGAATCTCGAGAAGAAATATTAATGACCGCGGATGGATTGAAAAGGACGGGAACTACCCTTCGCGGAGCACCACCGCCGGCTGCGGGTTGACGGACCGTCCCGGTACGCTTCGAAAACGGTCGGAAATGGAACCTATCGACGGCGACATACCCCCGAAACCGGCAAAGTCAGGACCAATGGCCTTCGCTCTTTGTCGAGGAGCCACCCCACGTTCAAACCGCGTACGGAAAGGTCAAGTCCCAGCTTCGAATCTCTCACTTTCCGAGAAAGATTTCGACCCGCTCCGTCATGGCGGGCGCACTTACACCAGGTGGCCGCAATTAGAGAAAAGCGGGCTCGACAGCCCGCGGCACAGCAGGCTAACAGACCGCGCTACACCTATCTCTGTTCTCCGTGAGCACGGTCCTTCCGGCTTCTGAAACGCCCATTCCCACAGAAGACTTCTCCCCTCCATTTTTGTTTGTTCCGCAAACGGAAACTTCTGATTCTCCCCTGGACCCAGCACCTTGTACCGCCCACCCCCCTCCGGGCCTTGCCAACGAAGCACCAAGAACTCCCTTTGCTCTCTGCCCTACGCTCCATGTTCTAATCCTTACGCTTCTTCCGTCCACCCTTGAAGCGGCTGTCGGACATCCAACTTCTGTATCAAAGGCGACCGGTCCCCCTGCCTCAAGGGAAACACCAAATCCTTTCTCTTCCATTAGCGGTTTACTTTCTCCACGTCAGATCTTAGAACGGCTTGGCGTCTTTTTGGTTCCCACATTCTGCCTCAATACACCCATTCGTATTCCTTTTCCGAATTAGCATTTCGTCTGGACATCCCTTTTATTGTACACGCTGTTCGTTAGAATTTTTGTCACTCAGATTCTATACTAATGCTAACCGGCAGTTCGGTCAGATGATACGTAGTTTTTGAGGGAGGTCCTGCAGTCTGGGTTACTTTAAACCAGCCAACGAGAGGGTAAATGACCGTGCCAGTGCCCGCGAACGACGGCCTAAGCTCTCGGTCGTCGCGCAAATGAAACTCAACGTATGTGCCGATACCATGGTCACGAACATAGGGTGGTTTGATCGGTAGAGGCACACTGTGGTTCGTACTAAAGGCATCTATATTAAACGTTCGCGCGGTATTCTGCTGCTTTTTAGTTGCAACGGATAGGTCAATATATGTGCTCAGATGGACCACACGACCTACGTTGCGTTTCA
Organism: Verrucomicrobiota bacterium; assembly: GCA_018610125.1. Lineage (GTDB taxonomy): Bacteria > Verrucomicrobiota > Verrucomicrobiia > Limisphaerales > JAHEOI01 > JAHEOI01. The sequence continues at coordinate 1,946 of JAHEOI010000043.1, read as the reverse complement.
AAAACGTGGCAAACTTATTGTTCTTTGGGTGCGTTATCTGAATGCTTTTATCAAATTTTGGGATGTCGTTCTCATCCCTCTCGAACACGGTCCCGCAAGTCATACCTTTTCCAATTAGGTACGCAATTACCGCTATAACGCATACACCTCCTACACAGGTAATGTAAAAACAGGGTTTCCAGCGCCTTGCTTTTGGTAAAGTTCCCGTTACCAACAGACCAAAGAGCACACCGAGAACTGCGGCCACCCCCACCATACATAACGGGACTACGCCTTCCATACCGCTCCACCTCTTAATCGATTGGTAAAGGCGATCATTTGACGAATCCTCCGAGTCCCCTCTGCAAAAGAATTGGGAATAAAATGCGCTTACAGTGACCATCTATTCCATCGCCGATCGTCTTGTCGGTCAGCATCGGGCTCCTCCGAGGAGCACACGCTTCGGGAGGATTCCCACGGCGCATTGGGTGTGCTTACTCGGGTCGTCCACACAGCGCTGCCTGCCAACACTATCGCTATCGATTTCTTCACAATGTCACCTTTCCTTTCTTTCCATTATCGGTTCCTACCCAGAGATTTGCACTCAGATCACCATTTCTTACGCTGTTTTTTTGCGCCTCGGAACGCGAAAAGAAACGGTCGCTTCGCAAACGGAAGGTTTTACTTTTATCCCTCTCTCCTGCTCTCGACGCTCGACTCCGAGAGAGCCCCCCTATCCCCGCTCTTGCTTATTCCTCTTTCAACGAAGAAGAAGGAACGAAGCACCAAAAACCCTCTACACCTTTCTACCTTCCCACGTTCATACGTTCTCACCTTCCCCGCTCTTAGCCCTTTGCTCCCAACCGCCGGCAGGACGCATCAATAGCCGATACGCCGATTTACCCTTCCCCGACCCTCGAACATTTGTATGAGGGAAGCATCGAACCGCTGATCCGCGCTGATTCTCCCTGATCCAGGATGATCTCATCCCATTAGCGGAGATCAGCGAAGATTAGCGGTTCTAATCCGAAGCCTTTAATCGATAAGCTTCAATCCATGTGGGACGAATAGCTCAAAGTCGTCGCGATTATCGGTGGCCAATCTGCCATTGGCACGGATCACGGTCGCTGCGATGAGGCAATCCCTGAACAGTTGTCTTCTACGCCCCGTTGCGTTAAAGAGAAAAGCAGCCATTTCTCCATCCTCGGCCAGGAAAGGCTCCGGCTGCGGAAAAACAATGCGCGCTTGTTCTTGGTCGATTTGACTTAACGGCCCGCAACAGAATTCGAACCAAACAATGCTCGATATCGTCACCTCCGTCCCTGCTTGGAGCCATGAAGTGAGATCGTGATTCGCCTGAGATCCTTCCCGCAATCCGTCGATGAGATAATTGGTATCGAGATAGATCATGCCCCGTTCGTGGGCCGCCTCTCCAGACTCTCCTCCCACCCCCCTTGGATCGTGGACTTCCAAGCAGAGGCCGCCTCCTCATTCAAGCTTAAGCTGCCTTGGAGGGCTCGAAATGCGGCAAGCTTGGGATTATCCGTGCCTTCGGCATCACGGTGAAGCTCGCGAGCGGCGTGCTCGATCGAACGCCTCAAGGCCTCCGACTTTGAGACCCCCCATCGCTCCGCCAACCGCGCCAAGGTCTCGGCGGTCGAAAGATCAAGCGAATACGTCGCCTTGATTTTGGGTATGGCCATAATAAACTATATGGCCATGCTCCTTCGCCGTCAATCGCCTCCCCAGGTCTTCACGGGGAGCCAATGACCGCTTCCCATCTGTCGCAGGCAATAGTCGATGACGACGTGGATCGTCCCACGCGAATCCTGCCGATCGAGGATGGCCATCGTGGGCTCCAGGCTGCCCGCATCGGCATGCTTTTGGACCGGCTCCGTCGGCGTGGACACTATGCCTCGCTGTCGGCCTTCGCGGCCTGGTCCATTGCCCGCGTGATTTCCTGCCAT
>JAHEOI010000042.1 GCA_018610125.1 Verrucomicrobiota bacterium | reverse complement strand
GGCTGAGCCCTAGGCTACATTGAATTGCCCCGTTGGGGCATTGTTGGAGAGCGCCAAAGGTGCGGGTCAACATAGCCCAGGGTTCCACCCTGGGAACCGAAACGCAGACGAGCTCAAGCCCTGTAAGGGCGAGTCAGAGATGAGCATTTTCCGAACGGTATTACCCTTAGCCAGGCGTTGCCTCATTGCGCCACGCCAAGGCAAGAAAGGGGAGCAGCGGAAAGAGAAAGCGGTGACAAGTCACGCGCACTCCAAAAGCTGGCGCGGGTAAGGGCTACTGGTGCTCGCGTCGCCTTCCTAAGGGGAAAGGATCGAGGTGAGGGGTTCCCCGGCGTCCAAGCTCGTCAACGGTGAATGCGGCGCACAATAAATGGGGACGCACAAATTGCGTTTAACTTGATGTCGGTTTGGGGGCGGGTCAGGTTAGACTTTTCTCATGTCGGCCCTTGCCAACAAAGAGCTGACGCGTAAATTGGTTCGGAATTATGAAACCTGAGATTCATCCTAAGAATTATCGGCCGGTCTTATTTAAGGATACAGGTGTCGGGTATGCGTTCGTGACGCGCTCTTGCGCGCCGGCGAGCGAAACGGCTGTCTGGGAAGAGGATGGCAAGGAGTACCCCGTCTATTATCTGGGGGTAAGCAGTGCCTCTCATCCCTTTTATACGGGTCAACAGAAGTTTGTGGACACCGCGGGTCGGGTCGACAAGTTCCAGCAGCGAATGGCCAAGACCAAAGCGATGCGAGAGGCTGCTGCTGCCAAGAAGAAAAAGAAGCGATAGCGCGGCGCTGCCTAGAGACCAATTGAGGCATGTGGGTTAATGGAGGCCTTTGGTTCCTTTAAAGGCTTCTTGTTTACGCCGGACTGTTGTTCCGCTTCGCGGAAGGGAAAAGAAGAGATCTTTTTAACGTCTTGCCGCAGATTCCGTTGGGGTGGTGTGACCCGCACCGGTGGCTGAAGCGAGGGCTAATATGCGGGCTTGGCTGTAATCCGCCTCACGGGAAGACGGGCGTATGGCTGGTTGCTTGGGATCCGTGACGCTACATGGATTTTCCTCTGTGGGCGATTTTGTCCGAAAAGTTGGGTCGAAAGTCGTTGGCTTACCACTTGATGGCGTGTCGATGTTTTTTCATCTTGGCTTTCTCAGGAGGGGATGCTCACGCTGGCTCTTTAAGCGTGAGGAAAAGCGTGGGCAGCAGCTTTCGCGCACGAAAAGGAAAGCGGGGTGGGGAGCGGGTGATTTTTTGTGAAAGGCCGCGAGAGGGGTTAGCCTCGCTCCTTGGCAAGCCATGTGGGGCTTGAAGCCATTCGAGCGCATTGAGCCCCTTCTTCTTAAACCTGGCAAAGGGGCCGCTTCGCCGAATCGAAAAAAAGGAAGACTTCGCCTTCGCCTCCGCCATAGATTCCTTGCGAACGAAATCGCTAAAAAAAGGGAGAGGCAAGCACTTCAGTCAAGCTCCATCAATTGTTGGTGGGGAAGGAATCTAGATGGATTTACGGCCACACATAAAACGGTTCACGCGACGGCTATCGGAGGTGGAAAGCGCTCTGAGCGATCCCAAGGTGTTTGAAGATCCCGAGCGCGCCCAGGAATTGTCTCGTGAGCATGGTCGCCTTAAGGATCTCGTCTCTAAAGGAAACACTTACCTGAATACCGTCGATCAGTTGGAGCAGAATCGCGAGCTGCTCAAGACGGAAGAGAGCGGCTCCGAGCTGTATGAGATGGCCAGGGAGGAAAGTGCCCGACTCGAGAAAGAGGAGGAGCGGCTGGCATTGGAGATTCAACGGGGTTTGGTGTCGCCTGATCCCGGGGACTCCAAAAATACGATCTTTGAGATCCGGGCCGGTGCCGGCGGCTCGGAATCGGCTTTGTTCGTGGGCGACCTGGTTCGGATGTACACCCGTTACGTTGAAAAGCAAGGTTGGAAGCTCGAGACGTTGTCGTCGAGTCCTTCGGACATGGGGGGCTTTAAAGAGATCATCCTTTCGATCTCGGGCTCCGAGGTGTACAAGCGTCTGAAATATGAGAGCGGGGTCCATCGGGTTCAACGAGTGCCCGCGACCGAGGCTCAGGGTCGAATCCATACCAGTACCGCCACCGTCGCGGTGTTGCCGGAAGCGGAAGAGGTCGACGTCGAAATCAATCCCCAAGACGTCGAAATTTCCATCAGCCGGTCTTCGGGACCGGGCGGTCAAGCGGTCAATACGACCGATTCGGCGGTTCAATTGCTGCACAAGCCGACCGGCATGATCATCCGGTGCGCGGATCAACGCTCCCAAATCCAGAACCGAGCGCGTGCCTTCACAATTTTGCGCTCCAGACTGCTCGACCAAAAGATCGCCGAAGAAAACGCAAAGTATGCCGCAGCGCGGCGGGCTCAGGTCGGCAGCGGCGAGCGGAACGAGCGGATTCGAACCTATAACTTCCCACAAAACCGGGTGACCGATCACCGCATCGAGCTTACTCGTTATAACCTCTCCGAGGTGCTGGAAGGCGAATTGGATTGTCTCATCGAGCCCCTGATGAATAACGAGCTCTCCGAAAAGCTGAAGAGCTTGAATCTATGAGAATACGTGGCCTGATTTTTGATTGTGACGGCACATTGGCGGACACGATGCCGCTCCATTGGGAAGCGTGGCAGGCCGTTACCGAAAAGTACGGCCTGGAATTCCCGGAAGCTCCGTTCTATGCCATTGGCGGGGTCCCTTCCCGGGATATCTTCCAAATGCTCTCCGACGAGCAAGGGGTTCCCTCGACCCGATTGTCGCCTCAAAGGAGAAAGAAGAGGCTTACCTGGGCAGGCTTTCCGAAGTCGGTCCGATAGAGCTGACTGTGTCGATTGCCAAGCAATATCGAGGCAGCATCCCAATGGCGGTCGCTTCCGGTGGTACCGCCGCCATCATCATAGTCTTTTTCTGCTCCTGTCAGGCAGTGGCTTTGGTGGCTCGCTTGGTGTTGCGGCGGCGGCGACTGCGCTGACGGGATGGCGGTTGTTGCTTGGAGGAGGGGCTGTGTGTCCAAACGTAACGGAACATGATGGCTCGCAACGCTGCGGTGAGGGGAATCGCAAGCACGCCCCCGACAATGCCCCCCATTAATGTCGTGCCGACCAGCACCGCGATGATAATGGTCATCGGATGCATCCCGACACGATCGCCGATAATCTTTGGTGAGATGAACAATCCCTCTGCTGTCTGGGCCCCGATGAATAGGATGCCGACCAAGATAGGGAGCCACCATCCCGGCAGCCATGAGTAATCCGGTGCAATGACGGCCATCATGAGAGCGGGGATGATGCCCAGGACGACGCCGAGGTAGGGGACAATACTGAAGATCGCCGCCAACGCTCCGAGGAGAATAGGGTATTTCAAGCCGAGCACGAGGTAGCCGACCGTCAGCATAATGCCGAGGCAGATCGCCACGAGGACTTGCCCCCGGAAAAAGGCGATCATGCTTTCATTAATCGAGTTGACGACGAAGACAATCTCGCGCTTCCATGTCGGATCCTGGATCGGGAGGTAATCGCGCCAGCTTTGGACGATGGGGTTTTTCTGAAGCAGGAAGAAAAAGACAAAGACGGGCACCAGCGCGATTCCCAAAAGGTAATTCGGCAGCGACGCGAGTTGGCCGGCACGGGCGCTTAGCCACGAAGCGACCTTTGGAAGTGTCTCGGTGATCCGTTCTTTTACCAAGTCGCGCGTCTCGGTGTTCCAAGCTTCTTGGAGCCAGGTCGCCCCTTCGACCCAGGTGACAACGCGGTTGCCGACGTCCTGGGAATATTCCTGAGCTCGATGGCCAAAGTCGACCGCTTCCGTCACCAATTGGGGGATAATCGTTGCGGCGAGAGCACCCACGATGAGAACGATGCCGCCAAAGACATAGACAATCGCTTTGAGTCGGCTGAATTGAAGAAACCGGTAAGGAGACGCGGAGCGCTCAAGGAAATCGACAATGGGATCGAGCAGATAGGCCATTATGGCGGCCACCGCCAATGGGACAATGATCACGGCCAATTGTTTAAAGGCCCATGCCAGTCCCATTAACACCAAGCCGAGCAGAACCATAAAGACGGCGATGGCCAGAGCGGTGATGGAAATCCAGAGCACCCGTGCCTGTCGTTCGCTCGGAGGTGGGAATCCTCCGGATCGCCTCCGCGACCGTCGTTGTGATGATGCCTGCTTTCCGGTGGTCGCCATAGTGCAAACAGGATAGTAATACCAGAAAATTCGAAGAGAAACGCTTACCCTTGACCGAGCTGCTTTGATTTGTTGGCCGAAGCCCGGACCGCATTCATGATCGTGGCACGAAAGCCTCCCTGTTCAAGCTGATGGACACCGTCAATCGTTGTGCCGCCGGGACTCGTGACCATATCTTTCAAGTGACCGGGATGGTTTCCGGTTTCCAAGACCATTTTGGCACTCCCCAAGAGGGTTTGAGCCGCCAGTTGGGTGGCGATCTCGCGCGGCAATCCCGCCGCGACTCCGCCGTCGCTTAAGGCTTCCATCATCAAATAGCAGTAAGCCGGTCCGCTCCCGCTGAGTCCGGTGACGGCATCCATGAGGGCCTCCTTGACCTCAAAGGCGATGCCAACCGAGGAAAAGAGGTCGAGCGCCGTCTGGCCATCCTCTTGGGTGGCATTCTTGCCGAGGGCGATCGCGGTGGCCGAGTGCTCCACCAATGCGGGGGTGTTGGGCATGACACGGATGACTCGAGCGCCAAGCTTAAGATTGCCCTCCAGTTTGGCCAACGGCACGCCGGCCGCGATGGAAATAATCAGGCGATCGGTCTTAATCCGATCTCGTTCCGCCTCCAGCACTTCGGGAATCTGGCTTGGCTTGACAGCCAGGAAGAGCACGCGTGCAAAATCGATCACCGCTTGGTTGAGCTCGGTTGTCTGAGCCCCGACCGTCTCTTGAAATTGGTCTCTGGCCTGCTTCGAGGGATCACTGGCCATCACCTCGTTCGGCGAGGTCAGCCCGCCCTTGATAAAGCCTTTAGCCAAAGCATTTGCCATCTTTCCTGCGCCAAGGAACCCGATCTTGTATGTTTGTGGCATACTTGTGTTGGTAGCAAGTTTGAGTCGGTAGCAAAAGTCAAAAGCATAACACGAGCAATGAGGGCAGTCATAATCGGATGCGGTTACGTTGGAAGCGTGGTGGGGCAAATCCTTGCTCGAGAAGGACATGAGGTTTATGGGGTGCGTCGGACGGGCGATGAGCGCGGAGAGTTGGCGGCCGCCGGTATCCATCCAATCGAAGCCGATATTGCCCGCCCTCAAGGGCTTAAACGGCTCCCGGATAATCCCGATTGGGTTGTCAATTGCGCTTCGTCAGGTCGAAGCGGGGTGGAGCAATATCGGCGGGTGTTCCTGGAAGGCTCCCAAAACCTGATTCAAAGGTGGCAGGCAGCTCCCCCAAGCCGATACGTGTTTACCGGCAGCACCAGTGTCTATGCCCAAAACGATGAAACGGTTGTGACCGAAGAGAGCTCGACCGCTCCGACGACCGAGACGGGGCAAGTGCTCGTCGAGACCGAGCGGCAACTCCGAGATGCGTTTGAGCAGCTCGGATTTCCCGCGATCACGCTGAGGGTCGCGGCGATTTATGGACCGGGCCGGGGCTACCTGTTTCAGCAGTATCTTAAGGATCAGGCGAAGATTACCGGCAATCCGCAACGGTTCTTAAACATGATTCATCGGGATGATGTGGCCGGTGCCATTGTCGCGGCGTTAACAAGGGGTAAGCCGGGACAAACCTACAACGTGGTGGACGATGAGCCGGTCCGCCAAATCGCGTTTTATCAGTGGCTCTCCGATAAACTGCAAAAGCCGATGCCTCCTTACGCCGATGAAGAGGAAGCCGTTAACCGGAAGCGGGCCCTGACCAACAAGCGGATCTCGAATCGCCGGCTCAAAGAAGAGCTTGAATACAAATTGAAATACCCGACCTACCGGGAAGGCTACGCTGCCGAGATTGCCAAATTAAGCGGTCGATAATTGCCAAGTCACAAAAAGGGGGAGCGATCTACCGGAAGGCCATCCCCTCATCCTAAGGATTGAGGTGAGGGGTCCGCCGGCGCCCTTTAAAAGCCAAAATTTAGTGGTTTCGACCGCCGGGTCTGCCGGTCTTCTACTCCCCGAATCGATCGACGGCCGACTCGCCGGACCGAGCCAGAGTAGCCTCTTACCCCGCTAGGGGCCTTGAAAGGCCGAAATGTGTTGAGGAGGAGTCAAGTTTTAGAATGCCTTCGCACAAGCGAAGGCGCGGACCGCAGCGGAGTGCGGTCCCTACCGCAACAGCGGTGGTAGGGTCGGCAGCAATGCCATTAAGTTAGGAGAGACTGCTCCGGTGGTCCGCACAGTCCCTTCTCCCCTTCAGAAGGGGAGAAGGTTAGGATGAGGGGTGCCCTTGTTTTGCACATTGTCACAAACACTGCATCTTTTATGTGCTAACTTAATGGCATTGGGCTTGGCAGTCCCCTGCTGACCTTGATCGCACTCATACCTCGAATGGTCTGAGGCAAAACGCCTCGCTAGTAGCCTCCGTTGGTCCCGGAGTTTTCGGTCTGACTCTCCGACTGCTTCGAGTTATCTGCCGAGCCCTCTTGCTTATCGGACGTCTTCTTGTCCGCAAGCTCTTTTTTGGCAGCCTGGTAGGCATCGACGAGGTCATTGTAAGACTTAGAGACTTTCTCTTTGGTTTGTTGCCAAGTCTCACCCGATGCCTTTTTGGCGCGCTCCAACTGCTTGGCCAGGGCCTTCTTTTGCTTCTGGAGCTGCTTCCAACGCTTTTTCCACTCTTTCTTGGCCTGACCCGAAAGCTCGGCTGCCCTCTTTTGTAAGCCTTGGGTCTGCTTATCGAGGTCCTTTAAGCTGCCTTGAACCGCGGTGACCATCTCGTCTTTCTGGTCTACTGTCCAATCCTTAAAGGCGTTCCAGCGTTCCTCTGCCGAGGCGGCAAAGGATTCGAATGACTCCTTCCAAGAGCTCTCCTCGGTATCTCCTTCCGCCTCTTGCTGAAGCGCGTTACCGGCGTCTCCCGAGTCTTTCGTCCCTTTGGATTCCGTTTCCGTATCCCCTTCTTCTGATGGGGAGCTTGGTGATTCCTCCGCCGGCTGCTTCCCTTCAGTCGGCTCTTGATCGCCGGTCGTGCCGCCGGGACCGCAGCCGACGAGCAAAACGAGTGCGCAACCAAGCGCTGTTATTGTGTACCAATGGCATTCTTTCATAGTCTAATTCTTTGAAGTCTTATTATTGGTGGTGAGCAATAATTTAGACGCTTTTGTCGCGCGAAGCAAAGAAGGGGCAACCTTCGAGGTAACGTTTCTTCGCATGACGGAGCCCTTTCCCTTCATTGGACAATTTTCGATCGGTATTAAGGTAAGGGAGCGCAACGACAACGACCGCTCATTGCTATTGACGAAGTCGTTGGCTATCCTAATGGAGAATGGAGTGGGATTCAGGCAAGTTAAAGATTGCGGATCGTGAATTCGATTCGCGATTGATCGTGGGCACCGGGAAGTTTGCTTCGCCCGAGACCATGCGGGATGCCTTGTTGGAAAGTGGCACCCAATTGGTAACGGTCGCGTTGCGACGGGCCGACCTTAGCGGCCGTGGTGACCCCTTTGCGAACATCCTTGAGTACATCGATCCCGAGCGATATTTGATCCTGCCCAACACGAGCGGGGCAATGAATGCCAACGAAGCGGTCCGATTGGCCCGCTTGGCTGTGGCAGCCGGACTCCCCAAATGGGTCAAGCTGGAGATTCATCCCGATCCGCGATACCTGCTGCCGGACCCGATCGAAACATTGAGTGCTGCCGAGACCCTCGTGAATGAAGGCTTCACCGTCTTGCCTTACATTAATGCCGATCCGGTCCTTGCAAAACGATTGGAAGAGGTGGGGACGTCGACGGTCATGCCGTTGGGATCACCGATCGGATCGAACCAAGGCTTGGAGACTCGGGCACAGATTCGAATCATTCTCGAGCAGGCGACGGTCCCGGTGGTCGTCGATGCCGGTCTGGGGATGCCGAGTCAAGCGGCAGAGGCCATGGAAATGGGGGCCGACGCGGTCCTTGTGAACACCGCCATTGCGGTGTCCTCGGATCCGTGCCGAATGGCCCTGGCATTCAAGCAGGCAATCGAAGCCGGTCGTATCGCTTACGAGCTCGGCGTGAGCGAAGTCCGGGAAACGGCCAGTGCAACGAGTCCTCTAACCGGGTTTCTTGATCAAGCATGACAGGGATCACACTTGCTCGCGTCAAGGAACTGCTTGACCAGGCGCAACAGAAGCGACTGCTGGTGGTTGGTGATGTCATGCTTGACCAGTTCATTTGGGGCCGGGTGGCCCGGATTTCTCCCGAGGCGCCGGTGCCCGTTGTTGATTTTACCCATGAAAGCTGGATGCCCGGGGGTGCCGCCAATGT
>JAHEOI010000041.1 GCA_018610125.1 Verrucomicrobiota bacterium | reverse complement strand
GGCTGAGCTCGACTGGTCTGTCGGGCAGGTTCTGGAGAAGTTAAAGGCACTCGATATCGACGAGGAGACGCTGGTCTTTTTTACCAGTGACAATGGCCCTTGGTATGGCGGCAGTACAGGTGGGCTACGAGGGATGAAAGGCCGCACTGCCGAAGGGGGGATCCGCGTGCCTCTGATTGCCCGATGGCCGGGAAAGATTCCCGAAGGCCATGTCAGCGAGGAGCCGGCGATCATTATGGATCTTTACGTGACCGCGCTGAAAGCCTGCGGCATCGAACTGCCCGCAAAGCCGCATTTTGACGGGAAAGATATTATGCCGCTGCTGACCTCGGACGCTGACTCGCCGCATACGGCCTTGTTTTCAATGCGGGGTGAAACGCTTTCCACGATCCGCATGGGCGATTGGAAGCTCCATGTTAACGTGGCGGGTCCGGCGAAGGAGCGGGATCGGAAACCGACCGAGTCATGGACCGATCCCAGGGCGCCGGACGGGGTTCGAATTCTTGCCCCATACGAACAATATCATCCCAGCGATTATCCCGGCGTCATCAAAGGGGATCCCTTTAAGTCAATGTCGCTTTTCAATCTCGCGCAAGACCCGTCCGAGCAACGGGATGTCAGCTCGTCGCACCCGGATGTGGTCAAGCGGCTCAAGCGTCAATTCGATGAGATGCAAGAAATCGCCGCCCAGTAAACGGAATTTCAAGGAGCGGGTTAGTCGAAAGGAAACGAAAGCTATGAGTGAAAATAAAATCCCAAGACGGTCGTTTTTAAGGACCTCGGTAGCCGGAGTCGGATTGGCTGCAGCGGGTGGCTTAACGTGGGCTCAAAGCGACGAGTCGGAGGCGAAATCCGGCTCGAATAGTACCATGCCGACAGGGAAGCTAGGCAGGACCGGGGTGACGGTTTCAAGGCTTGGAATCGGCTGTGCTCCGTTTCAGGCGAAATCGATCGACTCGGATCATGTTCGTGGGGTGTTGGAAAAGGCCTTGGATCTCGGAGTCACTTACCTCGATGTTGCGCCGAATTACGGCAATGCCGATCGGGGATTCTCCGAAGAGAAGATGGGACCGGCCTTGGAAGGGATCCGTGATCGCTTCTTTCTCGTGACCAAGACCGAGGCCAAGACGCGCGATGGCACATGGCGTTTGCTTGAACAAAGCATGAAGCGGATGCATACGGACCGATTGGACTTGGTCCATCTGCACAATTTTGGCTTTGAAAACCGGTTTCCGGACCTGGGCACGGTATTCGGAAAAGAGGGGGCGCTCGGCGCGCTGCAGGAGGCCCGGGATCAAGGAGTTATCCGATTCATCGGAGCCAGTGGGCATCTCTATCCATCCCGGTTTCACGCGGCGCTTGATACCGGTGAGATCGATGTCCTGATGAACGCCGTCAATTTCGTTGTGCAGCACGTTTATGATTTTGAGCACAAAGTTTGGTCGCGGGCGCGTCGGGAGAATGTGGGACTTGTGGCGATGAAGGTGCTTGGGGGATCCGCCGGTAAAGGCTTTCGCATGCCGTCGAGATTCTATGAGCAAGCGATACGTTATGCCTTGTCGATTCCGGAGTTATCGACCGCTGTCATTGGCATCCAAAACCGAAAGGAGCTGGAGCAGGCGGCTCAGGTAGTGAGGGAAGCTAAGCCGCTCTCGGGTGCGGAGCTTCATAAGCTCTCGCTGGAGGGTCTGCGATTGGCCGACAAAGAGAATTGGAGCCAAGCTTACGGAACACCGTTAACGTGATTCAATGGGTCCGGTCCCGTCAGAGCGACGGTCGATCGGGATCGCGCCAAATCAATTATGAGAAATGAGCCATTCATTCGACGCTGTGTTGCCTGTCGCACCTTGCGACCTAAAAGTGACTTAATCCGAATCGTTCGAACCCCGGATAATGAGGTCTCCCTGGACCCGGATGGAAAAAAGCCGGGGCGGGGGGCCTATCTCTGTTATAACCCGAACTGTCGCAAAAAAAGCGATTAAGGGTCGGTTGCTTCAAAAGGCGTTAAAGCAGCCGCTCCCTGAATCATTGGCCGACGAAATCGCGGCTTGGCAAAATAAGCGTAACGCTTCCAGAGGGTGGTAGGGGGCGGCCGCACCTGGCATTAACAGACCAAGCGATCCGCGTTACGAAGTGCAGGACCTCCTCGATCCGCTCTCGCTATGTCATGATCGCATTGACTGGATGTGCCGGGGCAGTGACTCCGGTTAGCCTTTGATCCAGTCCTTGGAACCGGTAGGTCAGTTTATTGTGATCAATCCCGAGCTGATGCAGGATTGTGGCGTTTAAATCCCGGATGTGAACGGGATCCTTGACAATATTGTACGAGAAGTCGTCCGTCTCGCCGTGGACAATGCCGCCTTTGATCCCACCGCCGGCCATCCACATCGTGAAGCAGCGTGGATGGTGGTCGCGACCGTAATTGTCCTGCGTGAGATTCCCTTGGCAATAGGTGGTTCGGCCGAACTCGCCGCCCCAGACAACCAGCGTCTCATCGAGTAGCCCGCGTCGCTTCAGGTCTTTGATGAGGGCCGCTGCGGGTTGATCGATATCCCGGCATTGGAGCTTGAGGTCCCTGGGCAGATTGCCATGATGGTCCCATCCGCGGTGGAAGAGCTGAATGAATCGGACATCGCGTTCGGCGAGTCTCCTAGCCAAAAGACAGCACGAGGCGAAGGTGCCTTTCTGCTTCACATCCGGCCCGTACATTTCAAGCGTGCTCTCGGATTCGTTCGATAGATCCGTCAGCTCCGGCACCGCCATCTGCATGCGGTAGGCCATCTCGTATTGGGCTATCCGGGCATTAATCTCGGGGTCTCCTTCGCTCTCAAAGTAGCGTTCGTTCATTGCCGCCACGGCATCGAGCATATCTCGTCGGGTTTTCCGATCGACTCCACGCGGGTTGTTCAGGTAAAGGACCGGATCGCCATTCGAGCGGAACTGGACCCCTTGATGCTTTGAGGGGAGAAAGCCGGAACCCCAAAGTCGGGAATAAAGGGCTTGAGCATCCCGCTTTGAGCTCCAGGTCGGCAGCAAAACGACAAACGAGGGGAGGTTCTGGTTTTCGCTCCCGAGGCCGTATGAGAGCCATGATCCAAGACTCGGCTTGCCGGGTCGTTGGTCACCGGTCTGGATGAAAGTGATCGCGGGGTCGTGGTTGATTGCCTCGGTATGGACGGTCTTGAGCAACGCGATGTCGTCGACGACGCTCCCCATGTGGGGCAGCAGCTCGCTGACCCACATTCCGGCATTGCCATACCGGTGGAAGTCGAAAATCGAGGGCGCGACCGGGAAGCGGTCTTGTCCCGAGGTCATGGTGGTCAGTCGTTGATCGCCCCGGACGGATGGCGGGAGATCCTTGTCGAACCAATCGTTTAACTGGGGCTTATAATCGAAAAGATCCATCTGGGATGGCGCCCCCGCCATGAAGAGATAGATCACGCGCTTGGCCTTGGGAGCAAAGTGGGGCGCTGCAAGGGCTCCCATTTGGCCGGCCTCCATCCCTGCCGCCGAAACGAGGTCCGGCCGCATCAACGAGGCCAATGCGGCACTGCCGATAGCGGAAGAGAGTCCGCGTATCGCACTGCCGAAAAATTGGCGCCGGGTCATTAATAAGGTGTGCTCTCGTAATGGATCCATAATATTACCTCTTGGGCAAAGGGTTGCTTGGCTTGGTGAAAAAACAAATCGCTTCCGATTTATCGTTTGCTAATGGTTTCGCTGAGATTCAGCATCGCGTTCCCAACCATCGTCCAGGCAGCGAGCCGGGTCGGCTCAAGATCAGGATCGGGAGCCGAGGCGCCTTCATGAATCAACTTTTTTGCTGCCTTGGGATTCGCTTGGAAATGGCTCAACTGTTTGTTCAAAAGGTCGAGCATGATCTGCTTCTCTTTTGCGTCGGGCGGTCTCATCAATACCGTCTCGAAGGCAAACTTCACCTTTCGCTCCGGGCTATCGCCGCCTTCGGTCAGGATGCGCTGAGCCAAGTGACGCGCCGCCTCGACAAACTGGACGTCGTTCATGAGGACCAAGGCTTGCGACGGGGTATTGGTCCTTTCCCGGCGCACCGTACAATCTTCCCGAGTCGGGGTGTCGAAGGCCATCATGTTTGGCGGTGGTGCGGTTCGCTTCCAGAAGGTGTAGATACTGCGTCGATAGAGCTTCCGTCCCTTGTCGCGTTCGAAGTTCATCGTGTTGCTCCCTTCGTAAGCGACTGCCTTCCAAAGTCCGGGCGGTTGATACGGGTTGACCGGTGGGCCCCCAATCTTATCGACAAGCAGCCCGCTGACGAACAAGGCATAATCCCGGATCACCTCGGCGTCCAAACGAGAATGAGGGCCTCGCGCCAAGAGCTTGTTTTTCGGATCGCGATCTTGCAGCTTGCGGGTGACCTCGGAAGATTGCCGGTAGGTTGCCGAGGTCGCGATCAGCCGATTCATATGCTTAACATCCCAACCGCTGGCCATGAATTCGGCCGCCAGCCAGTCGAGGAGCTTGGGATGAGTAGGGTATTCTCCCAGCGCTCCGAAATTCTCCGAGCTCCGGACAAGCCCCTTGCCAAAGTACTCCTGCCACATTCGATTAACCATCACCCGCGCGGTTAATGGGTTTCGTTCATCGACCAGCCATTTCGCCAGACCGAGTCGGTTCCGCGGGACATCTTCCGGCAATGGAGGAAGGGCATCGGGGACATCCGGTTTGACCTTTTGACCCGGATTATCGTATTGGCCTCGTTTGAGAAAATGGGCCGGTTCTGGATTCTCTTTCCGGCGTGTGATCATCGTCCCTGGAATGGAATCCTTTAAGGACTGCTTTTTCTGCTTCAGCTCCTCGACCCGTTGGTGGAGCTCCTTAAACTCGGCTCGGGCTTGGCTGTAGGCGTGCTCCACGAAATAGTCCGTCAGCTTCTGCTGTTCGTCATCGCTTCGTTTTTGACGCGGTTTTTCAACGATCTTTCGCAAGTCTTTGGGCAGTGAGGAATCTTCGTTTTCGCGTTGCCATTGCTCCCAAGCAATCAATGAGTTGAAGCCCATTCCTTCTTGAGGGGTACGGGTCATAATGCCCGCCTTGTCCCAAGAGACCGTACCGCCGTATTGAGTGAACGCCCATCCTTGAATTTGGCTTCCGGGCTCAAGGCCGACTTTTTGTGCCGGGACCTCAAGCCGTATCCACTTGCCTGACTCGGGGAGCTCGCCCATCAAACGGCGGCTCGACGTGCCTTCCTTGCCATAATCGATCAGGTTTTCTCCCCAAGCCGCACGATGCTCCCAACTGCCGTCATTGAACTGAAGCAGGATCTCCTTCGGCGGATTTTTAGGATCGATGCGGACATGGGCAAACAACTTGTCGCCTTTACCGACTTGGAGTTTTTGCTTGGCGCCTGTGAAATAGAATTGACCTTGTTTCTCCGTGGTGATGGTGGTTGCCTTCTCGCCGCTCAGGACCGGTCCTTCCGACTTGGAGACAAATTGCCAATCGGTCCCGTTGCCATCGCTTTTGACGTTCGCTCCTTCCGGCAATTGATCGTCAATCCAAACAAATGCTTGACGTCCTTTTGACTCGCCTTTCTTGGCTTGCTGCTCGCTTGGTTGGTAATCGATGGCGGCGACCTTCTTGTCGATCAGCTCACGAACCGCGGCAATCTGCTTGTCGTACTCC
>JAHEOI010000040.1 GCA_018610125.1 Verrucomicrobiota bacterium | reverse complement strand
CGAAATGGTCCGCCCTGGACGCCGCCCGGAACGCCGGGACCACCAACGGGCCCTCCCTGCTGGCCTCTGATAGGAGCAATGGTGTTAGCGAAATCCCGTCCGAAATTTTTTATTTGCGGAATAAAATCCTCAAACCGCTGTTCGACGTTTGACAGTATGCGGTCCGTGACCTGTTCAATTTTTTTCATTCGGTTGAATTCTGCGATAATTCCGTCGATCATGTCCGGTACGATGCTGTTGCCCTGTATTTCATCGCTTGTGTCCCGGAATAGCCCCTTCACTGTTGATAATGCGTCTTTTACTGCCCCAGTAATCGCATCCCATTTGTCTGCGAGCCATTTTTTGACGCCTTCCCATGTGTCTTTTGCTGCCTGAATCGCCTTATTTTTCATCGTTATCATGCCGGGCTTAAGAAATTCTGTCCAAAAAACGTCGGCTATCGCTTTTATTCCTTCCCACGTTTTTCGGGCCACCCGCTTCAAGTTACTCATGACACCTTGCCAGTCGCCTTCCATCGCTTTCGTCGCTGTGTCCAGTGCAAATTCTATGATTCTCAGAGCCGCCTTAATAACCTCTTTTATTACAGGCCATGCCGTCTTAACGGCTTTAACCATCGCCAGAATCATTGACTCCCATAGCGGAACAACGAAATCACGCACGAATTCTATGACTGTGACGAGCGAGGCGCGGATAAACTTTGCTGCTGACTTTACGACATCGCCGAATCGCTGAATCGATGCGCCGGCGTCGTCTTTGACGATGCCGAACGCCTCAATTGCTATTCGTTTGACTGCGCTAAATACACTCTGAAATAGGGATTGAATCGCGGTTAAAACGGGCTGGATAAACTGTCTTGCACTGGCGATTGAGCTCTTGATCGTCTCTTTTATTGCAGGCCATTTTTCTTTCGCCTGTTTCAGCAACGTTTTAAAGATGCTTACCCCTGTTTTTACAAGATCGATAATTTCGTCTTTGAATCCGACAAGCGCGGTTATGGCAGCCCCGCCAAGAACGGTTGCAAGAGCGCCAATGGGCGAAAGCAGGGCTGTAATCGCTGTCAGCACCGCACCCGCCCCTACGGCGATGTTTCCGAGGACAAGCAGAAGCGGACCCAATGCGGCGGCGGCGATGCCGGCAAATACAGAGAGTTTTTTCACTTTCGGCGATAGGTTTCCGAAGAATTCACCTGCTGCGGATACTTTGTCGGCAAGCGTTCCGAGGGCGGGTATTATTACAGCGTTGATTTCCCGGCCGAGTGGTCGTACGGCGCCGAGTAATTTATTTATCGCTTTGTTAAATTCTCGGACTGGGCTTGAAGATTTTTTGAACGCCGACTGGACTGCACCGGCTGCCTTTGATTGTTTGCTCAATACCTCGCTTGCCCGCTCACCGTTGTCAGACAGAAGGGTTTGCGCAGCTGTAAGAGCGTTGCTTGACCCGATGACGTCTTTCAGGCCTTTGCCCTGATCTTCAAGCCGGGTTTTCAGCGTTTGCAATGTGCCGATCAGGTCATTTGACACCTTTGATTGAAATTTGTCGACCGATCCGAATAGCTCCTGAATGTTCTTCTGCGCTCCTTTGGAGGGTTTAAGCAGAGATTTCAGCATGGCCTGCACGGCCCGGCCACCGCGCTGGGTGTCGCCGAATCGCTCGGACACGACCGAAACGACGGAAAGCAGTTCGTTCTGGGAGGCTCCCAACTCCGACGCAAGTGATGCACCCCGCGAAAATGCGCCGGCCAGATTTTTGACCTCGACCTGTGTGTTTTGTGCGGCAGTCGTTATTTCGTCGAGGACCTGCCCGGCTGAATCTGCTGTGTCTCCGAATAGGTCGAAGGCTGTCGTAGAGACATTGACAAGCTCGTTTATTCGACCCATGCCGGCGGCGCTCGCCTTCGTTGCTTTTTGGATTAGGTCCTGCGATTGGGCGAAATCAAGTGAGCCGGAAACAGCTTTCTGGAAACCGTCCGCTATATCGTCTGTGGATTTGCCGGTCGTTTCTGCGACATTCTGGACGGTCGGGCCCAGTTTTTCAATCTGTTTGGACGTCAGATCGGCGGTGGACCCGACCTCGGCCATTTTGTCGTCGAATGTAGCTGCAAACGTTCCGGCTGCTGTTCCAGCTGCGGTAAGAGGGAGTGAAACGTTCTGTGTTAGTGTCCGACCCGCTCGCTTCATTTTTTTGCCGGTGCGCTTCATGATACCGGCAGACTCCTTCATTTTCTTTTTGAAATTTCGGTTCCGGGCCTTTACATCGACCAGTAGTGTCGCGAGCGTAGCCATGGTATATCATCACTTTTTGTGTCGGATTTCGCCGCCGAACGCTCTTACGATTTGTTCGAGTTCGGATTTCATCTCGTCGGCTTTCTGACCTTTTATTTTCTCGATTCGCTTGTCCCAGTCCGGCGAGAAATCGGACGGCTTGTAATCGTCTTCGCCGTGTGCGGATGCAAGAATTGCGCATACCTGAGCAAGCATCGCCTCGATTCGTGTCGCGTCGTCGATAGGTTCAATCAGGTCGTATGCCTGCCAGTTTTTCATCTCCGAGGCGCCGATTATGCTTTTTAAGCGTCTACGAGGGACTCCGAGGCGCTTGGCGAGTCGGAATTCGAGGAGCTTTCTTGGATCCGACTTGATTCGTTTCCCAATTCTTCAAGGTCCTCCTCGGTGTATCCGGAAACCTCGAGGCAGGCCTCAAAAACTCGCTTAACGCCGGCCCCGCCGGATTTATCAAGGTGTCGGACGTCATTCGGCTGAAAAATATTCTCTCCGTTTTCGTCAAGCGTGACGCGGCAGACGATGTCGGCCTTGCTCGTTTCGACATCGGTTTCTATGACGTCAGAACCGGGTGCGCCCCGGACGGTCTGGGTCTCGAATTCATCCTGTTCTTTTGACGTCATTTCTCGCACCCAGACGGTGGCGTCCCATTCGGGTACATCAACCTTTTTGGTCTTGAGGTCCTTTGCTTCTTCAAGTATTTGGTCTCGTAGGTCAGTCATTTTTTATTACGTGAATAGCGTGATGTCTCCGTTGATGTCGATTGTCGCAGTAAAGGATACACTATCATCGACGTTCTGCGAGCTTTCGAATGACGTGATGAACGCGGACGAGATTGTCAGCGTCGAGTTCGAGCTGTCATTAAGGACGATTTTGAATTGCCGGTCCTTTTTGTTTTTCCAGACGTCCATCAGGCCACCCGAGTCATCGTGGGTCGCAATTTGCGGATCAAAATGGCCGCTTATGTTGATTTCTCCGGCATCGACCATGTTGGTTACAAATTCGAGCATGTCATTTGTTGCGTCGTGCCTGGGCGTCTCTGTTGTATTTGTCGTGCCGCCCGACCACTCAACGGTCTCGAGCTGTGCAACGTCAGAAAAATTACCGCTCCCGTCGTCCATCTGAAGTTTTATTCCCGTCCCTGATAGAAGTGCCATATTTACCTCATGTAAAAGTTAGATTTTGTCTTTCTGGTCGATTATGCCAAATTCTACCTTAGAATTGTCTGCCTCGAAATGCAGGACACCGCCGCCCTGATCCCACCCTTCGCGGTCGATTGGACCCCAGATGTATCTCGTATTCGCATCTACTGAAAAACTTGAAATGTCTTCTGTCCGATTGAAGCGCGTGTCGGCCGAACTGATTGTGATGTTGTGGCTGGACCCGTCCGTATTGTGAATCTCGAGAATCTCGCCTGTCGTGATCGTCGCTTTATTTTTATTCGACGTATCCGCGTCCTCCATTGACAGTTTAACCGGGTCCGAGTATGCGCCTGGAGCGGAAGTTACTGAAACGTCTTCGCGTGCCATGATTTACCTCAAAAATTAAGTTGTTTAATCCTTTCGCCATCCGAATTTCTGACCGTTACAACGTGCTCCGAAAGATGGTCAATAAACCGTTTTTTGTTTGGGGTCGCCATGTTGCAACCAGTGCATCTCAAAAGAATTTTTGATCCCCACTGATCCAGTTTGACCGCAACTGTTAGACCGTCTTCTACCTCAATACCGACCTCCTCCGGCGTATCCTCCGGGGCGGTGTTTTTTATTTTTTCTCGGAGCTGTTTTTTGGTAAGGGTTTTGCCGTCGCCCTCAAGTTCTTTTATTCGCTTGATAACCTTATTTCTCCCTTGAATTTCCTCTCCTTCTTCGTCTGTCACCGGCTCGCCGTTGTATTCGTAATACCCGCCGCCGACGTGTTTTAGCTTTTCCTCGTTCATAATATTCGCGCCTTTAGAACGAAATCCTCTTGAAAAACAAATTCGTCCAGTAGGTCCGGGTTTTCCGAGCCCTGTGTCCGGCTACTCGTCGAGCGGGCGTAAATCAGATGGTAATTCGTTAGAGGTACGTTTCTTATTTCGCCCTCCACGGCAAGGTCTTCTGCAAGCCGGCTCCCGCGGTCGTGGTCGTTATCCCAGAGATTGAATTGAATTCTGGGATTAAGTCGTGTTTCATCGTGGGTCCGGTCCCGTGAGTCCGATATTTTTGTGTACGTAACGACGGGAAAATTGTCGCGATCGTTTTCAACAAATTTCTGCGGTCGCCAAATATTGATTTCCGACAACTCGGGAATATTAGACAAGTAATCGGCGAATTCTTTCTGGATCGACATCTCATATTTTGCTCAATATCTGCTCGCGAATTTTTGATCTCACCTTCTGTTCTGCACGCCCGGACTGTTCGTCGAATCCGGGTCGAGCGTGCGGCTGTGGTGGAAAATCAACTGTTCCGGTTTCCTGAAATCGCATGTAAAACGCCCAGTCCTCCAATCCGATTACTGCGCGTGCTTCTTTTGCCGATTTTGAATCTATTTCGGCCTTGTATCCTTCTGCGCCATGTCGCCCGCCTTCGCCGCGTCCTCGTGGCGCTTTTCTTTTGATTGACTGAACAATCAGTTCGGCCCCGGCCAGTGCAGCGCCGGCCAGGATATCGGCTGACAGAGACTCGGACAGCCCCTCGAATTTTTGCGCCGCTTCGGTTGCGCCCTTGACTGTTGTCGTTTTTACCATGTTCTTACTGTCCCAACCGTGATTCTGCCGTTTTCGTCTGGACCCTCAATCCATTTGATATTATATGCGTCGCCGTCCCACTTAATCCTCATCGACGGATTTATTTCCTCTACTTCTCTCATCTCCCACGTGACCGGCTGTTTTTGCTGCAAAACGTTTTCATCGTATTTTTCCTCGCGTCCGGCTGTTTCAAATGATTTATTTGCCCAACGGTCTGCGTGTTTTGTCCAGTTTGCATCAGCTCCGGTGACGGCTCCAGTCGAATCAGATGCCGTATTTTTCTCGATCGTGATGCGGTCATTTAGTTTGATTTCAGGCATTATCTTGTAATTGAGCCACCCCTGAAACCCGTCTGAATCGTTGCGTCCTCGGTGGCGATTAGTGACATGACGGTGCCTTTCAGTTTCTGCGCCTTATTGCCTGTAATTACCCAGGTGCGGTTTTCGTACAGGTGACCGACGATAAAGAGAACAGCCTGTTTAAATTCGTCCGGGACGTCACTCGAGTTATCGCCGTACCCGGCCTTAAATTCTATTTCAACCGGGTTCATTGTTTTCAGCCCAGCTGACAAATTTGGCCAATCCTCGTCGTCCTTAAGCCCGACTCGACCCGGCGTCGATTCTGTATCGACCCTATATTTGGAACTGCTTACCGTCGTGGTCGAATCATTTGTATCAGTAAAATTTATTGCCACAACCGATTGGAGCGGTGGCTTCGGTATATCAAAAACATCGCCGGGCTCATCGTCAAACCACATCTTCCATGTCTGCGTTATCAATGCTCGGCTTGTCCATTTTTCGACCTTCCGCCGTGCCACCGCGATCATCCGGTCGATCATGTTGTCGTCGTCAGATATATCGACGCGTAGATGATCTTTCGCCTCGGAGGTGGTTACCGGTTCATTCGCGGGGTCAGATGTTCTCGTCAATGCTGTCATTATGGGTTATCTCGTTTGGTTCCGCTTACGATATAAACCGCAAGCTCTCCGCCATTTGTTACATTCGTCGACGTAATAACGGCGCGAATCTGGTCTTTTGTGCCGAGGTATCCGACCTCCTGAATTTTCTCGTCATTTGACGATGTGAAATCAGAGAGCGATCCGTCCAGGTCGGACGAGGCGACGTCTGAAAAGCTGCCCCCGTCGTCTTTTTCTTGTACTTTCAGCGCAAAATCCCCGTCGGCGAGTGTGCCGGCCGCAAATACGACGCTGTGCCGGCGGGCGGGATTGTTGTTTCTATCAAAATCCGATCCGTTTGTGGTCGTATTTGTATCGATCGTCTGTGGGTCGATGTTTTGCGATACGTCGGTTTCGTCGAGAAGGTCGATTGCCATGGTTAGTTATTTAGAATTTGTTTAGCTAGTTGAAGTCTCTCCGCTACGGTGTCGGAAACATCGTCCTGGTCACCGTAGCGCTCAATGTACTCTTCCGGGGATGTTTTAAGCTCCCACTCTCGGTCAGCACCGGCTTCGGTCGTTTCGACGTCGCCGGGGTCCTCGGCTGTCTCGTAATCGCCGTCGACGTATTTGGCCATTCCTGTCTGGACCCACCCGGTACCGTCTTCATTTTCAGCCAGTGAGACCGGTATTTCTTTGACTTCACCGGGACTTATCCCGCCGGCAGCACCGCCGGCGAGGCTTCCGAGTCCGCGGACTTTAACCCTTTTTTCTGTCATTTGTCATTAAGAGGTAGCGAGATGAACTACTGGGTTGTCGCCCGGGTCGTCAAGGTCAGCATCTCCCTCAACGAATCCCACGATTCCGGTATTCCTTTTTTGGTCGGCGGCCATTTTTGCCTCCGGCGGAATTCGGAATACCTCGATGCCGTCCACGGTTCGGATTTTGTAGCGCGAAAATGCGCCGAAAATCAGAAATTTGTTGCCTGACCCGCCGCTACCGATGTCGGCCATGTCTTCGTTGATCCAGAAAGGATAATTGAACACCTGCGCCCGTCCCTCGATGTTGTTTTCGCGGGGGTCAAAAAAGATCGGATTGTTATTGCTGTCTGTGACTTTTTTGATCGCCTGCAAGGTGTTCCGGTTAAACATGAATCCATCGATCATGTTCTCCTCGAAAAACACCTGTGACAGGGAGTTTTCGATGTCCGGAAAGTCATCATATGACAGTGTGCCTGCTGACGAGGTTGTTGTCCCCTGTACCGACGCTGTGACAATTCCGCGCGGTTCGTTTCCTCCCTGACCGGTCGTTTGCAATTCGTTTCTTTTCCGGGCGATTCGTTTTCCGAGTGCCTGTCCGAGTCTGTCCATCAAATCGCCACGTGGGTCGTCGTTGATTTGTTTGAGGGTCAGCTCGATTTCGTCGGAGGTGTAAAGAAATGAGTCGAGTTTTTGGGAGGACGTGTCCGGGTCGGTCTTCGAGTAGCTTCCGTCCTCTTTAATTATCGAACCTTTATTCGATGTATCATCAAACTGACCGACCTCGAATGTCTGACCGGTCTCGGTGGTAAAATCGTCGGTTGGCGCTTCCATCATCGGACCGGTCGTGACGAGCGCCTCGGTGATCGCATCTTCCATTTGCTCGGGGATGAGTGCGCCACCAGATGAATGGATGACGGTGGTTAGTGCCCGCTCCTCGTACTCTTGCTTATCGGCTTTTTCGACCATCCGCTGATGTTGCTCTTCGTCTCGGGCTTCAAGCAGGGTGTCTCGCTCGTGTGACCGCAGGCCCTTCATGCCGTTCGCCATCCATTTTCTGAAAATCTTTTCGTATTTCTTGGAGTCCCGAGGGGCAAAATTTCCGCTTACCGACACGTCGTCGGTGACATTGCGGTCACGGGATTCGTCGATATTGAAGTCTTCGGTCTTTTCGAGCTTTTTGATCCGGTCTTTGATTTCTTTGCCGCGTTCATGCAATTCGTCGAATTCCTCAAGCTCTTCGTCGGTAAGCTCTTCCTCCTCATCGGCAAGCCGACTCCGATATTCTTTCATCTGATCTGTGATTTCGGAGAGCTTGCGCTTGAGCTTGTTTACCGGGTCGTTTACCCCGCCGTCATTCTTATCGCGGGTTTCCGGTTCGGATTGAAGATCTGATTTGATCTGCTCTAAAAGTTCGTCGTAATTGTCGCCCATGAGCCTGGTTTTAAATGAAAACACGATGTAGGATTAGCGTTACAATACTGTCGATCAATCCGTCTTCTACATCGCTACCAGGTGGGCTTCCTGCCCGGCGTGATAGCTGATGAAGTGTCTAAATTGCTTCGAGTTCCCAAATTTTGCTGTCCATCTCTTTTTCCGTCAGATCCTTCTTTTGTCGTCCATTTATATTGTTACCATCTTTGAGAGACGATTGCAAGCGGTTCAGTTGATCGATGGCGTGTCGGCGCTGTTCTTCTGTCAAATCATCGCGGTTTATTAGGCTGTTAATCAGGTTGTATACCTGTACGTCAAGCCGCTGTTCGGCGAGGTCCAGAAGGCCTTCTCCTGCCGACCTAGCGGTCATTGTTGTCTGTTCGTTTGCTGGAAAAGTCACCGGTCCGACGTCCCGGATATCCATTTCGTGGATATGCCGGACTACGTTTCCGTTTTCGTCAGTCTCGAATTCTTCTCTTCCGTCGGGTACTCGCATCCCAACCGATCCGCCTGAGACGTCGCCCCTTCTCACCATTTGCTCGACATTTCGTCCGAGTGGCGAGTCCGGTAAGTCGATGCGCGTAAACACTCCTCGCTGCCGTTCTTCAATTTCGAGCGTCCCGGCGTCCTGTCTCGCGAGCGGAAAATCTTTAGAATGATTAAACAGCGCAACGATTCCGCCCTCTTTGACCGTTTTTGTCGTCGCGCCACGGTGCACAATCTCGGTAAATCCCTGCACATCATAACGCGTGTCAAATAAAATGGTAAATCCCTCTATAACACCATCGCCGGCGGCCCGAAACTCGACCGTCTTCCGCGCACGGGCTTCATATCCCTGCGGACCGGTATTTGTTCGGATCTTCTTTTTAACCTTCGCCGAACCGCTGTCTGTTGGGCTTTCCGACCGGCTGTTTTCTTCCTCTTCGTCGACGAAATCGGACGGGTCGATTTGTTCGAGGGCATCGACAAGCGAGGTGGGCGGGTTTTCGGTGTCCCCGTTTGCGATTGATGACAGCGACGAGGCTGACCTTGTAACGTCTTCGCCGTCAACCATTCCAATTTCTTCGAGCGCGGCAGAAATGTCCTCAAAGGACATCCCCGCCTCCTGCAGTTCGTTCAGAATTCGTCTTGCGTCGGGTCCGGTATTCTCTCCAGCTTGTCCTTTCTGTCGGTTTTCTCCTCCCATATCTGGCCTCAAATAAATTTAAATTTTGGTTACTGGCTCGCTTCATCCCGGCTGAATCGAACAGGTACAACCTGTATGCAACGGCGGACGCTGAACAGAAGAGGTCGGCGTCCACCCCTCGCCCGTAATATCCTCGCCGGCCTGAGCAAACCTTGCATTTATTTCAACAACGACACCGTTTAAATTTCGACACGCCGGGCAACTGTCATCCGGTGCGTCCACCCATATTTTCCGGGATATTCCAGCGAATGTAAAGGCAGCCAATTCAACTGATCCGGCAACCTCGGACGCTTCCCTTTTCCCCACTCCCTCCGGTCGCTCACGGCGGCGGTCATTGAACCGTTCTTCAATCGCGGCGATCGGCTCGTCACGGCCTTCCGGTGTCTGTATCGTTTCGAGCGTGCGATCACGGACTTCGTTTGCGTGTGCCTCGGCGCTTCCATCAAGCGTCGTAATAATTTCTTCTTCTTCGTCGAAATTTTCAAGAGACTGGCCGGCCTCGTCTTCAAGAATCGGTATAATCTGTGATACGAGGGTCTGTGACGGTGGAATAAATTGCTCGCGAAAAAACTCTGTGTGATCTTCCAAAAATTCGTCGAGCCTGTCCTCAAATCCCTGCCGGTCCTGTGGTAGTGTCGATCGGGCGATGTCAAGGATGTCGGATGTTTCACGGCGAATGATTCGTTCGGCTGCGTCGATAAATGTCGGCTGAAAATCCTGTTTTATCTGGGATTTCTGATTCGCGTTTCTTACTTCAATCGTTTTATCGCCTTCCCGTTTCATCATTTCGGCACGGTCCCGTGCATCTTCGGCGTCGTCCTGCTCGGCAGACAGATCATCGGGATCGGTGCCCTCTTCGGCGATTGCCAGCATGTTATTTTGGAGAAACAGTTTATCCCCCCCATCGATTGGGTTGAGGTTTTCAAATGACCGGACCTCGTTTGGTGTAAAAAAGCCGTTGCTTATTCCGGTGCGATAGAATTCAGACCGGGCCTCGACGTCACCGCGGAGAAGACCCTGCAGCTGGTGCTCAAAAAACAGTTCGCCCTTTTCCTCCTCGGGAATCAGCTTCCGGTTTAGTTCTTGCTCAAATTTCACAAGGATCGGGCGGAGGGAGAATTTTACAAATTCGAGAGACTGAGTATCGATGTTGCTGAACGTTGCGTCGTCAAGGTCTTTGATCAAATGCGGCTGAATGTTGAACATCCGGGCAATTTCGCGAACCGAAAAGTCCTGTGTTTCAATAAACTGGGCGTCTCGCTGTGGAATGGAAATTTCCTTCCAATCCATTCCCATATCCAGGACGGCCGGTTCGTGCCAACCTTCTTCTCCCGTGAATTTGTTTTTCCAGTCCTTTTTTACGAGGTCCTTTGCCTCCTGGTCAAGCTTTTGTTCGGTCTCAATTGCGCCGCCCGGCGTCCCGTCGTCCTTGAAAAATCGGGCCTGAAAATCTCGACCCGCTTTTGCCAGGCCAAGAGACTGTCGGGCTTTCGCGATCGGAGATAGGCCGGCGAGTCCGTCGTATGAGTAGAGATGAACATGAAGAAATCGGCCACGCGGAAAATTTTCGCTGTCGCCGGTACCGGCGCCTGCCTTAAAAGCCTTATTTCCGGTGCCGGCTTTCTCGAATACTTTGGTATTCTCTGCTTTTACGTGTTCGATTTTCGCCGGCATACCCCGAAAAAACGATATTTTTGAAAATCCGTTTCCCCAGCCGTGTAGATTAGCAAATAGGGACTCTCTCCAGGCGGTTGATGTCTGATTACCGTTCGGTTCGTTTTTGACCAGGTTATACAGCGGGTGGTCGGTAGCTCGCTCTTTTTCTCGGGGTCCGGTGCGTCGAAATAGCTCAAGTGGGAGAGACGCTGCGGTTTCGGACAAGACCCGGATGGCATTATAGACAGCCGGAAGTGAAAGGGCTGAATCTTTGTCTATTCCGACACCGGCCTTTGTCTGAGTGCCGGACTTGCTAAGTTTCAGCAGGTCCTCTGGGCTGTTGATTGATCCGCGAGTTTCGAGCGCGTCACTGAAAAGTCCCATTAGTCAAAATATATCGAATATACCGGGTATGCTGTAAGTATAACTCCGACCGCAATGACAAAATAAGGGAAAACGGCGGGGAATTCCAATATCAGGCCGGATCCGATCAACACCAGGCCGATAAATAATTCAACTAAATCGGTCACAACAGCCCTCCGCGCTCTTTAATTGTTTTGTTTATGTCAGGCTCATCGCTTTCGCTGCGAGTAATCCGGTCAAGCGCCATAAGAAGGGCTATGACGCCGTCGATTTTTGCTTCGGATTCGTCTTTTTTCGGTCTCATATACCCTGAATTATCTTCGTAAACGACGCAATTTTCAATTTGCCAGGTAAACGCCGGGTTCTCTGGATGGTATATCGACCCCTCCTTAACGCGTTTGTACAGGTCGGACGTGGGCGGGGCCAAATACTTCATCGTCTGCGGGTATTTGACGCAAGTCACACCAAACCGCTCCTGAACATTTTGCCAGAACTCCTGCGCTCCCCACGGGTCGTATGGCGCCTCGGTGATCTTGTATCTGTTGTTCCATTCTTCGATTTGATCGTATGCCGGCTCGTAATCAATCACATCGTACCCGGCTTGCTGAATAAACCCGGCGTCCCGCCAATCCTTAAAGGGTATATTTTCGTCGTCTTGCATCTGAAATATCTTTGTACGGGGTGCAAACATCTCGGGGATGAAAAATACGCCTTTCGGTGTCGAAAATACCAGTACGAGGGCGGTCAGGTCGGATTTGCTTGACAGGTCGATGCCCATCGTGCATTGCCGGCCCTCAAGATATTCATATATGCTTTGATTTAGGTCGCCAAACGGCCGGCCACGATAATTTATACCGATTTCGGACCACTCGTCTGGGCGCAGAAATGCGTTGGTCGGCGACGTCCAGATGTTCAAGAACTTTTGCTTCACCTTGACGCGGTTCAGCGGCTTTTCCTCCGCCCGTTCAACTTCTTTTTTCAGCTGATCGTATTTTCGAAATCCGACCGTACCGCTATCGGTTTCTCTTTCCAAAGCCGGGTTAGCTGCGTACCAAGACTTTTCGTTGGTCCAGTCTGTGTCTTCCGATGTCTCCCAACAGCGCGGTGCGTCGTCCCTCCAGTTCTCCGGGTGGCTCGGGTGGTCCGGGTCGTACCAGTGTTGTGGAAATGAATACTCTTGGTCGTCAGCAGAAAAAATTACGCCGTAGTAAGAGGGATCGTTTGCCTCGCCGGCGTTGACCTTTTTTGTATATTCGTGTTCGGAGCCGCAAATAGAATTTTTGTCGTTGCCAGCCGTCGTGATGCGGAAGGTGATCGGCTCGGATCGGGTTCCGGTAGCGGAGGTCAGGCTGTTGTATTCCTCCTGGTCGCTTATGACGTGCAGCTCATCGTAGATTAGAAAAAATATATTCAGCCCCTCCTGTTTTCCGGGATTCTTGGGGCGGGGTTTTAGCTCACCGTCATATTCGGGATATTCGATCAGGTTTTTGTAGTCTTTTATCTCTGCTCTCTTTTCAAGGGCCGGAGTCCGCTCGACCATTTTTTTAGCGGATTTCCAAACAATTTTCGCCTGGTCTCTGTCGTCTGCCGCGGTATATAATTCGGCCCCAGGCTCCTTTTCGTGGAATAATCCCTTTACAGCCACCGCTGATAGGAGCGTGGACTTTCCGTTTTTCCGCGGCACCTCGATATATACGTCCTGAATAATCCGCTTTCCGTCCGGCCCGACGTGGCCCCATATGTCTCGGACAATTTGTTTCTGCCACGGCATAAGCTTGATTTTTTGTCCGGCCCAGTCGCCTTTCCAGTGGCGGCAGGTTTCGATGAATTTGACGGCTTCGGACGCTTTTTGTTCGTCCCAAAAAATGCCGTCGGCTATTTTGACCGTCTCGGACTGTCGGGTTGCTGTAGTCATCTTAACCGAGTAGTTCCTCCATTTCGTCGGGCTCGTCGTCGTCCTCTTCTTCCGGCGAGACAAGTGTTCGTCGGGCATTAGGTGTGAGGCCGAGGACGTTCGATAACTTCTTGATTCTCGTACAGGCCTGATTGTGAAGGACAGCGGCAGGGTTTTTATCAGTTTTCTCTTCGGATTTAAAGTGGCCGGTCCATCCATTGATTCTAATATTCTCCCAGCTCTCCCGTTTTTTTGCCAGGTTTTCACAGAGAGATTCGATTGCGCCGAAGTCTGCTTCGTCGTAAAGCTGATGGTCTTTAAGTACTGCGATCACACGGTACCAGTACTGTATTTCGATACCGTCATAGTATCTTGGCGGTGCCGGCAGACCGTCGGCCTGCTGAACGGACTGGACAAGGTGGTCTTTGCAGCGGCCGGTATTGTTTGCTGTACCCCAGCCTGCGGTACGACTGCAGTCCTTACCTTCCTGAGTCTCGCCTCCGAAGGTGCCGCAAGTGTCGTATCGGTTTTCGGTTTTTGGCATTTTTGTGGGCTGTCTTATTATGAGGGTCGATTGAAGGGGTTGTCAGGATTTCGTGGTAAACCCCCCCTCTCTCTCACAAGCTCGATTCCGCTCGGCGTCCTGAACGATTTCATTTGAGCGATTTGAACCGCCCCCGGGTGGCTTACTTATATGAAGTCTGAAAAACTTTATCACGTTTTGTCGCCTGTCTAAAATTACCTCGCACCGCTCTCATGACGACGTACCCCGTTAACGGTCAAACACTTCTTCAGCAGTTTTCTTACCGTGGCACGGCTTGCACAATGACTGCAGGTTGCCGTCATCCCACTTATCGCCGCCCTGCCGGAGAGGTACAATGTGGTCGACCTCGGTCGCCGCGTCGCCGCAATTGTTACAAAGCGGATTTTTTTCGAGATAATAGTCACGCTTGTTCCGCCAAGATTCAGTGTCGTAAAAACGGTTCTTGAAATACTGTCGTTGTTTTTCAGCTACTACAGGGCCGGGACTTTTATGGTCGTCGCAATACCCCTCTTCTACGAGAGAACCACAGCCCCGTTGCGAGCATGGCATCAACGATTTTTTCATGGGGCTCTATTTAGAAATCCAGTGAACTACTGCTCCCTTCACCCTCTTTAGTATAAAATCAATATCCGAGTTCTTCAAGCGTTTCAATAGCGTCATCGGCCCCAAAGCATACGCCTGTCCACCAACCGCAGTTCTCAAGCTTTTCAAGCCACTCCCGCTGCGAATCCCGCAGATCGGACGGATAGCCGTCTTCTCTTTTCAACTCAATAGCAACACCTTTTTTGTCGGGATATTTCGGGGGCGCCTCGAAAATCGCCACGTCCGGAAATCCACTTTTCAGCCCTGCTCTCTTTAAATCCTCTGCATATTTGGCGTGTCTCTTACCTTCGTGGCTTACATGTATCCATACGAGGCCCTTCCAGTCCAACCACTCGGCAACAGCAAACTGCTCTTTTTTTTCAGGTCTGCTCATCGTAATTGAGTTCGAGTTTTTTTGAATCAGCCTCAATCTTTTTCAGCATGGCCCTGTACTGGTTAATATATTTCTTTCTTTGCCCCAGCCGCTCGGCGATTGAGAGCCGGGACGGGTCCCAGTGTTCCGTAAAATCGATAATTTCATCTATTTCGTCAAACCGATCTGGCTTCAGCCCTTCCGGCAGATCTTCCTTTTTGTATGACCACGCCAGTTTGGCACGCTCCTGGTAGTTAAGTTCGTCTCTGTCGCCCAGAAACTCCTCGACGGTCGGAAAGAATTCTGCGGACCGGGCGACCTCCCTCGCCCTTTTCTCGAATTCTTCATCGGAAAAAGATTCGGACAGCTCCTCGTAGTAAAAGCGCCGGACGTCGTCGGTCAGCTCCTTCCCCGTGATCTCGGCGATAAGCGCGATCCACTTTGAAAAAAGTTCTTTATTTATCATGTCTCCTCCGGTTCTCAAATTCAAAGATCCTCGATCGCTTCCATGGTTCGTTCGATTTCAGGCTTCAGGGTATTACTCTCGATCTCGCTCCTCGCCTGATCAAAACATTTCTGAAACTTCCGTTCGAGATCAAAAAGGTCCCACGCCTCGCCGTCGCTGTGAGGATAGAGGTACTGGATGCCGTACATGGACCTTGCTATTTCTTCTGGAGTGTAATCATCGGCCAATCGTTTGGCAGCAGCACCCTGTTTTTTTAGTTGCTTTTCCGGCGGTCGTTCGTCTCGGAAAGACAGCCAGAGACCGACGACATCACCGCCATCAATTTCACCCGGTTCGTTTTTCTGAACAAACACGTCAAGAATATCCAGACTCTTCTTTTTTTTCTTCGCGGGTGTGTTTGCGCGCACTTGGTCGGACGCGCTCGCAAGAGCCGATTCGCTAGAATCGGAAGTTTTTTCTGTTTTCTGAACGTCTGTTTTCTGGTTGTCTGTACTCTGTACTTCTGTACTCTGAACATCTGATACAGAACGCGCGTGTGGTTCCCCCTTCCGTTCCCCCTTAAGTTCGGCATTTTGTTCAGCATTTTGTTGAACGGGCCGTTCAGCATTTTGTTCAGCATTTTGTTGAACGGGCCGTTCAGCATTTTGTTCAGCATTTTGTTCAGAGCTCCGGGACCTTCCAGAGGCTTTTCCTGCTTTTTTGGCTCTTTCGCGGCGCTCTATTGCCTTTTCTCTTTCTTTGTGCAATCTCGGATTTCTCATTTCATCCGTGTTAGGGATTCGCTCGAACAGGTCGGCTATCTTCGGCCAGACCTCCTCTATTTCTTCGGTCGTACATCCGGCGATCCTACCGGCTGTCTCCCGGCAGACTGGCACCGAACCCGCCTCCCACTGGTGGCAAAGAAGTTTGATATATACCCCCACTTCTAGCGGTGACATCCTCTGGACATTCTTGTCGCCCATGAAATCTTTAGGATAAAATTTAAACCACGGTAAGTCATTATTTTCACTCATGATTCCCTCCTTAAAAAATTACGCTACCCGACACCCTACCGACACACTCCCGGCAATCAAGGT
>JAHEOI010000039.1 GCA_018610125.1 Verrucomicrobiota bacterium | reverse complement strand
GTGGCCAACCTCTGGCCGGGCGTGCATACGACCATCGGCTCCGGCCATCGTCGTGACGGGTTTCGGCTTCGCATGAGCTTCAGAGGCGACCGGATCGGTTCGATGCGTTTCCATCGGCCTTATACGCGGCAAGAGGCCTATATCGTTACCGTGCCCGGCCAATGGTATTCGCCTCAAGGGGAACCGCAGTGGGAACGGATCATCGCGGTCGACTCACAGGGTAACGAGCACGATGCGACTCCGAAAGCGAGCGCTCGCGTGGCTGCCGCCGAGCTTGGCTTTCCGGATGACGGCCGCCACATCGCCTTCTCGTTTGATCCGCCCAGAAAGATTCAATTTAAGGGCACCGGCCTAAAATTCGTGCTGCCGCGCCCCAAGCCCGATGAGGATCCGGCAGAGTGGTCGGTCGGGCTCTGCCAACCCGGGAAGCTCGAGCGTTGGCGAAAGAGCGAGTAGCCCCGACCCCCATTCAATGATCAGCGGTGACACCAAGCGCGCGCGGCAAAGCCAAATATTTTGACTAATCAAAATAAAAAGTTTGCAAAGTAAGAGTTTTGCAATTAGAGTTTTCAAATATGATGCAAAAAGCAAACGGCGTTTGGAAAATGGTGCGATGGTCGGGCCTGGTTGGCTTGGTTGCTTTGGTCCAGAGCAGTCATGGACAAATGCCTTCGGATACCATCGCGACGGATCGGCCCGATTTGACCGAGGGCAGCTCGGTCGTCAAGGCGGGGCGATTTCAGATCGAGACCTCGGCGCTATTTGAGGTTGACGAGGAAGGGACGGATACGGAGCAACTTCTGACACCGACTCTGTTGCGATATGGCGTGAGCGAGGGAATTGAGCTTCGGATGGAATCGGATGGATTCAGCCGGGTGACAACGAACGGGCCAACCTCGGACGAGGAAACCGCGGGCTACTCGCCGATTGATCTCGGTGTGAAGTATCGCCTTCGCCAAGAGGGCAAGAGCTGGAGTAAGCCGGCATTAAGTTTCTTGGGGAATGTCACAGTTCCGTCCGGGTCGGGCGCCTTTGGATTGGACAGAGGGGCCGGGGAGGCCAGGTTTTTGATGGATTGGACCCTGACAGAAAAATGGGGTCTTGGGGCCAACCTCGGAGCCGGACGTGACGTCGACGACGAGAATGACTCTTATATCTTCGGGATAGCGACATTGGCGCTTGCCCGAGAATGGACCGATCGACTCGGAACCTTTTGGGAGATTGTTTACCAAGGCCCGGAATCGAGTGAAGATGACCATGCCTTCTTGGTGGACACCGGAGTCACCTACCTCTTCAATAAGGATATTCAGTTCGATGTCGCCGTAGGGAGTGGTGTGACAGGAGAACAGGTGCCCGACCTATTCGTCACTTCCGGAATCAGTCTTCGGTTCTGAACAATCACCTATTGAGGAGACTGTGAACCTTGGCCGGCACGTTCTCTCAAGCGCTTGCAATTATCACGCATGACAGTGAGGTAATTATTGGTTCCCGGTGGCGCATGTCGTCCGAGGGAGAAAAAGACCGTTGCAATTCCGAGCTTTCCATTCAGGCGTTTGACGAAAGCCTCCTCGAGCGCGGTTTCGCTTAGCATCAGCCCTCGGGTCTTCCGGTCCAAGCGTTTTTTGAGGCGACCCCGGGCCGCTTTTCGTCCTATGGCCTCCAGATCAATATCGATGACCGGGCCTTCCCAGTCGTATGCGGAAACCAGATATCGATAAGCGGGATGAGTCAAAACGAGCGGACGGCCACTCAGTTGCTGGAAAAGGCGTTGAAGGGAGGCGTCCAGATCCTTCAGCTCTCGGGAAAGCATTCGGTATCGCTTCTGAAAGAGCGACTGATGCTCCGGCCAGGCCGAGGCAAAGGAGCCGTAAATGGCGTCGCATTGCTGCCTTGCAAGATCGGGATCGATCCATACGTAGGGATTTTTCCCGGCGTGACTATGCGTCCCGTCCGTGCCGTGACGATGTGCGACGTCGGCTTTGTACTCCAAAAGGCGATCGGATAGCTGTGATGTCGTATCGACGATCTTTGAGTAGGGTAAGCTGGTCCGTCGGACCCAGCCTTCCAACCCACTCCCATTAACAAGGAGCAAGTCAGCCCGCTGATAACGTCGGATTGTTTTCGGAGACGGCAGCCATGCATGGGGTTTCACGTTTTTCGGGACTGGACAGAGGACCCGGACTTCCGGCTCCCCGATGCGCGATCCGAAGTATTGAAGTGGGTAGGAGGTGGTATAAACTGTCGGTGCCCCTGACTCACTATCGACTGCGGTATTGTCGTCCCCGCGGGAGCATCCGACAATCGTCAACGCGCCGGCAGTCATCCAGGCAAAAGGACTGCACCCGGCGTTTCTCAAAGCCATTTTAAAGTAACGGTCGAAATTGCGTAACATAAAGGAGTGCGATTCCGGTCAATGTCCCTGCGAAAATGAGCCCGGCTGCCATCAGGAGCCCCAATTCACAGGCAGGGGCTGCGAGGAGCCTTGTTCTGGCGCATCCGATCTTGCGGAGCGTCGTGAATTCACTTTCTCGAATTCGTACTGAAAGCACGATGATGAGGGCCAGAAGGAGCAAAGTCGAGACGAGCACGACGCCGAATATCGTATTCAAGAATCGTTGTATCACAAGGACAATGTCCATCATGGAGGCGACAACTTGGCGCGGCTCAACGAGCTGCCGGTCCTCGTTCACGTTTAACCTCCCTTTTAAAATCGTGGCGGCCTTATTGTCCGAAGGCACTGCGATGACGGCCGTCAAGGGGAGCTCCCCCAGACTCCCGTGAAAGTGAAAGGTGTCGAGATTCTCGCGCGTGATTCGTTGGTATTCGACGACGGCGCTGCTCATAATCGTGGCGTCCTCACCAACAGCCCGAAACTTCGAAGGCGCGGTCATATCGTCGCTCTTCTTGTGTCCATGACCGATTCCTCCGATTACCCATGTGGTCTTGACGTCCGTGAAGATTGCGTCGTCATCAGCGGTCTTG
The DNA here is from genome assembly GCA_018610125.1 of Verrucomicrobiota bacterium. GTDB lineage: Bacteria > Verrucomicrobiota > Verrucomicrobiia > Limisphaerales > JAHEOI01 > JAHEOI01. The sequence continues at coordinate 8,398 of JAHEOI010000039.1, read as the reverse complement.
GCGGCTTCCAAGATACCGACCACCCTCATTGACAAGGGGTAGTCAGAGGTCAGGTCGTAAAGGTTTCGGTCGTCGGTGAGGATTGTGTCGCCCGGCGCCGCTTGCAATCGTTCCGCCGCATTGGCCCCGAGCACAACTTCGCCAAGCATCGTGGGGAACCTTCCCCGCTTGACCTCGAGATGACGGAATTGAAAATATTCCGGACTGGTCCCGACAACGGGAAACCCTCCGGCCGTATGGCGTACGTGCATGGGGATCGGTGTTGCCAGATCGGTATCTCGGAGATCATACACGGTCTCCATCGGGAGTGTTGGAAGCGACCGTCCCTTGAAATAAAGGCTGTTGAGAACCAGGTCGTAAGAGCTGCCCGGTGCGCCTATGACCATCGGGGTTTCTTGAGCTCTACGGGCCAGCACAGCCTCATAATAGTGAACGAGCACCTGCACCGTAAGGGGTAGGAATACAACCAGGGTAAGGCTCGCTACGATCACTGCGGTCCGACCTCGGTAATAAATCAAATAACTCCAAGCAAGAAACAGAATGTCCTTCATCAGCCCACGCTTGCTTTGTTCATCGTCATAAAAGATTGGTCGAGCTCGATTACCCGGTCGAAGCCGTCCGTCAGGCTTCGATCGTGTGTCACCATCATCAGCGTCGGCTCGGCTCCCTCTCCGCGATCTCGCAGTAGCGCGACACATTGTCCGCTCGTGGCCGGGTCAAGGTTCCCCGTCGGCTCGTCGGCAAAGATGATCCTTGGCTTGGTAATCACTGCGCGGCAGATTGCCACCCGTTGGCGTTCGCCCTGGGAAAGCTGCGCCGGATAGCGATCCAACGTCGATTCGATCCCTGCATGCCGGGCCAATTCATGAGCACGCGTCCTGGCGAGCTTGTCTGGGCGAAGCTCCGGGCTAAGCCGGTAGGGGAGTAGAAGGTTTTCTTTCACGGTAAGGTATTCCAAGAGCTCGAGCTCTTGGAATACCATGCCGATATGGCGAATGCGAAAGCGACGTCGGAGGATCGGCTTCTTTTGCGAGATCGGGAATTGGTCGAGCCAAACCGCCCCGCGGTGAGGCTGGAATATGCCGGCAGCCAGATGGAGCAAGGTCGTCTTACCGGAGCCACTCGGACCGGTAAGAGCGACCTTTTCGCCCGCATTGATCTTGAGCTCCGGGACTTCCAGCGAAAAATTTCCTTCGCGATAGCTGAACCGGACATCCTGAAGAACAACCTTGGCTTGAGTCGGCTCCATCACTTCAAATTGACGCGTTTGTTCTGAATCACCTCGGAGTCTGTCAGTCGCCATCCGTTTTCTTGCCGCGCCATACGGTAGACAGCCCCATACTCGTTGACTCGGGAATGGGTATGCCCATAATGCGTCACTTTGCCATATACCCGCCATCGATGCCGCACGCGAAAGCCGGCAGCCGAGTGCTCGTTCAAAATCTCGGTTTTCAGCGGCTTCAGACGTCGAATGCTCGCTCCAAGGGTACCCTCCTCCTGCTTACGCGATAACGCGTAGAGCTCGGTATAGACCTCGTCGAGCAATTCTCCGCCCAAACCTCGTGCCAGAATCTTGTAGAGACGGTTCTCATCGGCTGCTGTGTATGCCCGATAGATCTGCCGATGGAGCTTGTGAAAAACCTGCCGCGCCTCCATTGGCGAGAGATAGGACGGATTCGACCGCACCGGATTCAGCGCAATGTACCAAGCCGCCAGCCCCAGCACGACGACGGTCCCAGATAACCCGACAAACCGGACCGTTCGACGTCGACCCCCAAAAAACAAAGCCAACGCGATGACAAGCGCCGTTAAGCCGCCGCTTAAAGCCACCGTGATCGCCGGTTTCTTCGAAGAAAGCCCGGGCGGTCTCGAATCGGGTCGAGAGTCCGACGAGGCACTTATTGTTTCGGACCGGTTAAACCTTCCAGTGGCGTCGGCAATGCGTTCCAGATTCCCTTCCCCCTTTTTGTAGCGAAACAGGAGATCCCGTTGCCGCGGTATATTGGGCGAGGGGAGGGTTCCGCCGTTGGATGCCGCCACCCCCTGAGAAATGGCGTAGGTCAGGTCAACTTGGTCCCCGGGACGAAATCGAACGACGATCTTTCCGGGTAAATTCAAGTAGTTTTCGTTGTGGAATTCACCGATCATCCCATCCCGCCAGCCTTCAGGCTGCGAGACGCTAAAATGGAAGCGCTTTTTGAATGGCATCGATAACGTGACCGACTCGGAGGGCGTGATGGAAATCTCCTGGCCCCCGAGCCTTAGTTCCAGCCGACTTGCGACCCGCTGATGGAGTTGTTGAAAATACTCGGTCTGCTCAGAGGCACTCAATTGCCCATCTTCGTTACTGTCCATTTCCAGGAATTCGAGGAAGGCAGCCGGGCGGTTCATTCGCGTCGTGTAGTCGATCTCGATCGTTTCTTGCTCGAAAGAGAAAGTCACTTGTTGATCGACACGAGCGCCCCCTTTCCCGGTGTGGGCCTTCACGACAATCGGCATCCCAAAAAGGAGCATTCCGAGTGAAAACCCCCGAAAGAACTGTCCCGGCTTTCCGCCAGCCCGCATTAATCGTTTTCCGAATAATTAAACCAGACCGGCGAAGCCCATGCCATGTTCCCATCCTTTTGCGTTACCCGAACATAATAGCGGTTAACCCCCTCGTTGGGCCGCTCATCCGTATAACGAGCATCAAAGCTCTTCGAGTCGTCATCGGGACGGAACACCTTGTAAGGCATTTCATTGCGGAGAATTGTGACCCGTTGAAGCGGGGCCGTTCCCTCGACATGCAGTTCAATCTCCGGCTTTTCATCACTCTTAATTTCCGACCCAAACAGCCGGCCATTGCAGAGATAATGGAGGAATATCTTGTCGGTTGCCCCGAGCGTGCGCCGTGCGTTCAACGATTCAACCAGGCTCTTGCGGTCGAACGAAGAGGCAAAGACGCCCCCAAAGCTGACTCCGGTCGAGAAATGATCGCTGCTGGCAAAGATCCCCAAGCGCAGTCCTTCCCGCAATGCCTTTTGATACATCCCTTTGGTTTGGCGGGCACGGAAACGGGCCCCCTGCTCCTGAGGATCAAGGGCAACGCGCGGTTGCGGGGCATCGAAGCCTTCATAACTCACTCGTTTGCCTTGGTAAATTTCCATGATATTCTCGACGGCATGGTCGATCTTGTCATAGAGCTCCCAATTGGTTCCCATACCGCGGTCTCCCGGCGTGTGGCTGATTACCGTGACCGGGATATCCGTTTGGCGCAAAACGCTCCATAGCTCTTGAGGTCGGATTTCATTTTCCCCTTCTCCCACCGGCCATTGTTTTGACCAGCGGGAGTCTTGATAACGGTTTCGTTGAATGTAGACAACAGGGCCGCCTCGCTCGGCGAATACAACATTTCGGTGACCCCATGGCCACGATTGTTCGCGCTCATAGGCATAAAAGCCAACAAAGAATCCGGGGTTTTGAAAGACATCCGCCAGCTTCTTGGTCTGCCACCATTCATAGACTGTGTAACGTCCGGGGCCGATATCCGTATGGTCGGAGGTGCCCAGGTAATCCAGCTTGCCCGCTTCGTAAGCGTAACGGAACTGTTCGATGACACTGCCGTCCCAAAGCGTCCCATCAGGTGAGAGATCGGTGTGGCGATGGAAATCGCCCCAGTATAGGTTGAGCGTCTCCCCTTTAAATGTGATTTCATAACGATCACCCCGCGACCGTTTCGGGGTGTCTTTAGCAGGGTCGTTTCGAGGCGGGAGTTGCGGATCCGGAAACGCGGGGGGATCCTCGGGATACTCAACCGAACTGGAGGCATCAAGATGCCCCAAATAAATCCCCGCCATTCCCGGCTTGCTTGTGGTGCGTCGATCCGATGGCCAACAAAGCCAAATATTGCCGTTTTCGTCCCGGGCCAGCTCACACACCCGATTCTGGCTCAAGCTGCTCTTGGGGAGGGTGATTGCCTTGGACCAGTGATCTCGCTCGGCATCATACTGCATCAAGGCGATTTGCCAATATCGGTTTTTTGACCACCCACCTTTGGAGACGGCATAACGGCAGGCCATCCATAGCGTTCCCCGTCCGTCGACGGCAACTTGAGGTAAATTGACGGCGAGTTGATTGACACTTTTCCCGATATCAGCGGCCTTTGCCACCACCGGTTTCGCGCACGGCAACTTCGTGACCGCCATGGTATCGGCGTCGATTCGCGCTGTCTCAAGGTGTTTATCGGCATTGAGCGCAATCCGACGCCCGTTGCGCAGATCTCCTCCCCAACGCTTATGGCCGCGCTCCCAGCTTACATAGAACGTATTCCCCTGCGGCCCGGAGGTGATCGATGTGGCCGCCTCGTAGGCGGGTGTCGAGCTCACGGTTTCGATACGCACCGAGCCCTCGGGCGTAACCTTGGCTACTTTGACATCGAAATTGCGTTGATTGGCCTGGTCGAACGCAATCCATGCGGCATTACTTTGACCAAACGCCAAGCGAGGTTGCCAATTCCCTCCTTTGTCATGCGAGGTGACGCGGATCACCTCCGACCAATCGCCTGTCTCCGGATCGTGGTATCGCGCGTAAACATCACTGAGCTCCCCTTTGAAGGCTTGCCAAGTCACCCAGACGCGCCCATCAGGAGCGGTCGCTGCGTCGGCAAAGACATGATTGCCCGGCGAGTCGGCAACGGCAACCTGTTGCCGGTCAAGCTGTGCCCCGCTCACCGATTTGGCGTAGAGCTTCCAACCGGATTGGCCCCGAACATGCTCCGACCAAAAGACCCATTGCTCCCCGTTCCCATCCGAGGCAATATCGGGATGATGAATGATACCCGGGCCGGCAACGCGTCCCACCTCCTTTAAAGCCCCATCCCGGTAGCGTGCCACTTTGAGGGAATCGGCGTCACCGTCAAACGCGACATAGGCGACCCACGGTTTCCCGTCCGCACCGAGGCACATAGACGGGTAATCTTGTTGGACTGCTTGGTCTGCAAGAGACGTGATCTCATTGACGGGGCCATTGGCCTGCGCTCCCAGTTCAACCAAGCCGAGCGCGGTTAGTCCAAAAACAAGTCGCATGCACGTCTGTCCCATAACACTCCTGTAACACCGGGTTTTCTTAACTGATTAAGGGCCGATTGTGAATGACCGTTTTCTTCAATGTCAAGTAAGAAAACCGAGCGAGGCGTTGCCTCACCACCATTCGAAGCATGCGGCTAAGCAAGAGCTTTGGTTGCATTCAACGCTTCCTGTCTACGCCTCGCTGATTTTCCGTTCCGTGGAAGGGAAACGGAGAGGCTTTCTTAACGCCTCGCCACAGATTCCTTGGGCCGAAAACAATGGTGAGGGCAAGCGTCAAAACTCGACTCAAAAACATCAAATTTCCTTTGTTCAAGGAATCTAGCGGGAAAAAGAGAACAGAGATTGACCCGCGGGGGGCGGTAGAGGGAGCGGACCCCGGGGCGGTAAGGGTCGCCAGTCCCCTGCCGACCGTTTTTTGTTATCATTTTCAGCCTGATAGGGACGTCGTCCCCGACGTCCAGGAAAGGGCCGCAGCGGAGTGCGGTCCCTTGGATCTTGCCCTGCCGACCGGGATTTACGCTTCCTCAGCGCTTAAAGGAGCTGCTCCTTGACGCATGAGATTATCGGTGACCGTTCGACTGACCATGAACTGCTTCAGGTAATCCGGCCCGCCTGTCTTGGATCCGACGCCGCTCATCTTAAAGCCCCCAAACGGTTGACGGCCAACAATGGAACCGGTGATTCCCCGGTTGAAATAAAGATTGCCGCATTGGAACGCGATGCGTGCCTTGGATAGGTGAGACGGGGTGCGTGAGAAAACGCCGCCGGTCAGTCCGTACTCTGTATGGTTGGCAAGCTCGAGCGCCCGATCGAAATCGGCCACCTTGATGACAGCGACGAGCGGACCAAATATTTCCTCCTGAGCGATGCGGCAGTCTGGGTCTTCGACCTCAAAGGCCGCGGGCGGGACAAAATGGCCTTGTTCCGAGAGGGAGCCCACCTCTTGTACTTGAATCGGATTCCCTTCTTTATAAGCCTCCTCCAGATAGCCTTCGATCTTGGCCCGTGCATTTTTGTCGATCACCGGATTGACCTCGCAAGCCGGATCAGTGGCCGGGGCAATCTTGAGGCTCGCAATGCCTTCCTTAAGACGGTCGATAAACGCGTCGTAGACATCCGCGAGCACAATCAAGCGTGAGCACGCCGAACATTTCTGACCGCTGTATCCGTACACGCTATAAAGGATGTCCCGCAGGGCATGATCGAGATCGGCACTCGAATCGACGATGATGGCGTTTTTGCCTCCCATTTCGGTGACGGTCCGTTTGATAAAGCGCTGCCCCGGGCGAAGCATGCTGGCAGACTGGATAATTTGACTCCCCACCTCCCGAGAGCCGGTAAAGACAATCATCTGAACTTTTGGAGATTCCACAATGGCCTCCCCGGCGTCCCCATACCCCGGCACATTCTTGTGTTGCCACCGATTCACCCCCGATCCATAAGGGAGCTTCAATCGGAAATCCGGATTCGACCCGACTCAAAGCTCTCTCGAATGCGTCTCGATTTTCCCGGCGCGAGAAGTCGAGATGCGGCTCGTTGTGAAACGACCCTTCGGCCGACTGGGCTTCTTCATTCTCCCGACTCGGACTTTGCATTGCGATGTCACTCATTCCCATCCTCCTGTTTGGGATCATTCAACAAGCCTTCCGGCGACACACTTTGATAGAAGAATTTCCGGATGAACGAATCGTTGGAGGTGTTTTCCAGGATGCGACGGACCAGGTAAGCCATACCGGGGATAGGCTCACCTACCGGGACATAAAACCGCGGAGAATAGCCCATGCCGACTAACGCGGCCGGGAGGGTTCCGGCCATCCCATAAAGCAGTTGGAATTCAAATCGATGTTGCGGAATTCCCATCTTCTCCCGCAACGCCATGGCCCACGCAAGCGATCGAACATTATGACTCGCGACAGCGGTTCGAATCAAATCCGATTCCTGTAAAAGCCGGTAGGTCATGCGCTCGAACTGCGCGTCGGTCTTGCGTTTATCGGTATGGACGGGTACGGGCCAGTTCCGCTGGTTGGCCCAAATCTGCTCACTATCCCAATAAGCTCCTTTGACCAGGCGGATTGTCATCGGCTGCCGACGGGCACGAGCCCATTGCAACCACCGCTCGAGCGTCTACTTGTGGGTCAGGGAGCTAAGCTTAATCGAGATATTCACCCGAGGCTGTGTCGGCTCCTGTGGGCCCGGCGATGCCCTTTCCAGCCGTGGAGGCAGGTCATCCATCATCGCGCGATAGCGCGTTGCGAATTCATCGGCCTGTCGGTCAGAGGCGACCAGCTCCCCTAAGAGATCAAGCGTGAAGCGACACCCCTGCTTTCCGAGGTCAATCAGACGAGGGGGAACGGATTCCGGGTCACGGCCGGCAATAAACTGGTTTCCCATCATGGTGATGGCTCGACGGCTTATTCCGGTGGTCATCAAATCAGGGACTAACCCCGATCGGAGCAATTATAACAGCAACCGGGTCGCTTTCGACGGAGCCTGCCCGCTTGAAGGAGCAGACCCCTTCAAATATTCTCGTAGATGACATGCAATCCGCTTGTTGCCGGCCAACATCGGGAAGACATCCACAAAACGTAGAAGCGCAAAACGCAACCCCTCGTCGCCCATAAACGTCGTCAGGACAAGCTGCTGGAGCCATTGGTGAGCTCGCTCTCGCCAAGGCAGCCGAAAGCCCTGCAAGCGGTGAAAAAGCGCTTTTCCGTAGTCTTGCGTCGCGGCTTCCGCCTCTTGCCACAGCCTCGGTGGAATCGCTTTGCCAACGGAGGAAGTTGGAGAGGTCGCGGGAAGAGAAAGCCCCGCCTCGTTGGCCGCAACCCTCCCTCCCCCCTCACTTCGAAAGCGCTCAGACTCAGGTTGAGGGCTCTCGCGTTCCATGGTATTTGAGCATACATCTCCCACTCCGGCGAGACAACCACCCCGAATTACAGTCGTAAAAGCGGAAGGTTCCACTCTTATTGCATGCGGTTCTCAGCACCGCAATAGCAGCATCGCCCACGCTACTACCTCAGCTTTGGACCATCGGGGACTCGGATGCGTCTCGGCAAAAAGTGGGACGCCGAAGACGAGGCAGGGGAACGCCGTCCCTGCGCCGTCCTGAACGTCCCACTCCTTCAATGATGAATTCCGCTTCCGATGGGTTCCCTTCGGTGTGGCGGAGTGTTAATATCCTCCCGAAGATAAGAATAGACACCTATGGATCTGTATCGACGCACCCAATTGTTCGTGGCACTCTCGGTTGTCGGTCTCCTTTCGATGGGGGCCTTGCCGGCGAGCGCCGTCAATTTCTATGTGGCCCCAAACGGGGACGACACCGGTGCCGG
>JAHEOI010000038.1 GCA_018610125.1 Verrucomicrobiota bacterium | reverse complement strand
TTTTTGGCTTACCTCCGCCATGAGCGGGGGCAGTCAGAGGCAACCCGGAAGACGTATCGGGCCCTTTTAGGCCGATTTTGCGAGTGGGCAAAGAGTGAGGGGATAACCGAATGGGGGGAAGTCGGCTTTTCTCATCTGAGTCGTTTCTTGCGCCACGAGCGGTTACGCGAGGCCGAAGGGCCAAAAGCGGGCACCGATACGAAATTGAGCACGGAAAGCGTTTACCTAGAGATTGCCGCGTTGCGCGCATTTTTTCGGTATGCGGTCAATGAGCAATATCTTTCGGTGAATGTGGCCGAGAATCTCTCCTTGCCGCGGCGGTGGCAACGGCTCCCTAAGGCGCTGACGAACCAAGAGGTCGATCGCTTGCTGGAACGACCGACCGTGGAGAAGCCGGAAAGGCTTTGCGATCAGGCGATTCTCGAGCTGGCCTATGCGTCAGGGTTGCGACTGGCGGAGCTACGAGGACTGCGGCTTGAGCAATTGAATTTGGATGCCGGTTATGTCAATATTATCGGCAAGGGCAGCAAAGAGCGCATCGTTCCGATCGGCAAGCCGGCGACCGAGGCCCTTGAACGTTATTTGAAGAACGGGCGCCCGGAGCTGGTCCGTCGAGGTTCGCCGTCGGCTGTCTTTTTGACCCGACGTGGGACTGCCTTTGCCCAAGTCACGCTATGGCGACGCATTAAGCGGCGAGCGAGGGAGGCCGGGATTACGCGAAAATTCACACCCCATATGCTGCGGCACAGCTTTGCGACCCATTTGCTTGAGCACGGCGCCGACTTACGAGTCATTCAAGAGCTTTTAGGGCATGCGCAGATTAACAATACCGAGATTTACACTCACATTGCCAATCAACGGCTACGGGATGTGCACCGGCAATTTCATCCCAGGGCGTAAGGCATGAGAAACCGTCGAGGTCAGAAAAGGGGAGGTTAAGCGATGAAACCAGAATCAAGGCGGATGCCGCGCGACTGCGAACTGCCATGGATTGTGGCGCACACACGGCCGCGATGTGAGAAGCGGCTGGTCAATTATTGCGAACGAGAAGGGATCGTGGTGACGTTGCCCCTCTATCAACAGGTGCACAAGTATCAACGGAAGACCGTCAGTACCGAAAAGCCGCTGTTCCCCGGGTATGTTTTCCTGCGACTTCACAAAGAACAACGGCAGACCGTTTACCAAAGCGACTATGTCGCTAATCTTCTCAGTGTTCCGGATCAGGAAACATTTGAGGCCCAACTGGCGGACATTTTTCAGGCGCTCGAGACGAACTATCAGGTGTTTCTGGCTCCGGAGATCAAGAGTGGTTCACGAGTCAAGATTAAGCACGGCCCGCTGCAGGGGCTTGAAGGTTATGTGGAAGAGCGAACCGGGGTGGTGGAAGTCTACTTGCGACTCGATTTTATTCAACAAGCCGCCGCGGTGCGGATCGATGCCTCGGAGCTCGAGCTGACCTAGCCGGAATCACTTGCTCCGGGGTGTGTGTCTGTGGTTAAAAGAAGGGTGTGGAGTGGAATCAGGTGGAGATTGAATGGGTTACGCTGATTGGGGCCTTATGCTTGCTGTGGCCGCGTACCCTCGTGTTTGTTCGTGAGCGCTTGCCGGTGGGGCCGTTTGCCGAGAACGAGCTGAAGACAAAGGCGACTTCAGCGAGTGAAGGAGGTCTCGGTCTTTTCGTGTCGGCGCCGTTTCGGGTTATCGACGAAGCATTGACGAGGGCGCTGAACCGGATCACTCGGCTTTTTGCGTTGAGCCGAGGGAAGCCGAAGGACGAGCCGCGGCCGACATCCGGACAATTCCTATCCAACTGGGAAACTTGGCGTCGTGATTGGCGCGAGAAGCGCAGCAAATCGATCGGTTTTGCGCTGTTTAACCTGTTGCGGGGAGCGCTGGGAACGATTCTCCTGCTAATGGCTATCCACTCGGCGCCTCCCGAGGCAAAGGGAGTGATGGCGGTGGTCATCCTCCAGTTTGGGATTCTCGCGATCGGGGTTCTGTTTCAGTTGATTCAGTATCGGAAAGCGATCGTCTTTATCTCGCCGACGTTTTATTTGAGTGGCATCACTGTCGCGTGGTCCGGGTGGGAAGCGGGCGGGTTTGCCGTTCTAGCCGGCTTCGTCTTTGCGTTGGCATTGCGTGAGCTCCGGGTGCTAATCCCGGTAATGGGGCTCGCCCTGGTCATCTGCGGCTATATCGCATACGGCGTCAGTTGGCCCCTCATTGGTAATGTCAGTCTGTTTTTAGTGGTCATTTTACTCACTCTCCTGACAGGGCGGCGTCTGACCTTCTATGTAGCACCGAGATGAGGGGAGGAGGAGTGTGGGAGTGGCTGAGGGCGGAGGGGCAGAGTAGGTGGATGAGTGGCGGGACGCGTAGCGCAGACTGTCGAGTCTGCTGTGTCGCAGGCTGTCCAGCCTGCTAAAGGTTTGAATCACGGCCAAGACGGAGCAAAGAGGTGAAGAACGGGAGACGATCAAAGGCGGTGCGAGCAAGTTTTCTACCGTTGCTTGCCTCTTTGGTGCCGGGGTTTTTGGCCTGTGATAATAGCGGATCCCGTATCACGGAGAACTGCGACACCGGGGGATGGACTCCGATCCCTCGTATTCAAGGGGATGGTGCCACAAGCCCATTGGAAGGGGAATTTGTGACGACTCGCGGGATTGTGGTCGGTAATTTCCTTGGAGCCAAGCGACTAAACGGGTTTTTTCTTGAAGCCAAGCTCGGAGATGACGATCCGAAGACATCCGACGGGATCTTTGTTTACGCTCCGGGAGATCGTCGGGCGCAACTTGATAACCTGAAGGTTGGCGATCTGCTTCAGGTAAAGGGGGAGGTCACCGAGTTCCATGGCTTGACCGAGCTGGCGGATGTGCGCTCGATCCAACGTCTGGGGCGTGACCGGTCCGTCGCAACGACGCCTGTTCGTCTGCCCGTAACATCCCGTAGTAGAATGGAGCGATACGAAGGGATGCTCATCACTTTTCCACAAACATTGACGGTCAGTGGCAACTATCACCTCGGGGAATATGGGCAAGTTACTCTTGCTTCCGGAGGGCGACTCTATCAACCGACCCAGCTCCATCATCCGGGAAGTCCCGAAGCGAGTGCGTTGGCGGCACGGAATCGGCGCCGACGTGTGGTCTTGGACGACGGGAGGCAACCTTCGAATCCGCCGCAAGTTCCCTATTTGGGTCATGACGGGACACTGCGAATCGGGGATACGGTGACCGATGTGACCGGTGTGCTGGGGTATGGTCCGGTCTCTTTGGGAGAGACATTCCGGGATTATCGGTTACACCCGACGCAACCTCCGGAATTCAAGCGCGTGAATGCGAGGCGACGGCAACTGGCCGGGCTATCGGGCAATCTCCGGGTTGCCGGTTTTAATGTTCGGAATTTTTTCACGACCCTGGCTGATGGTCGCAATGCGAGCGAACCTCGAGGTGCCCGTAACCGCAAGGAATTTCAGCGTCAACGCCGAAAATTGGCGAATGCCATCGCGGCGATGGATGCCGCCGTCGTGGGCTTGATGGAAATCGAGAACAATGGGACAACGGCGATAAACAATCTGGTTGCGGCGATTAACGCCCAAGCCGAGGCGGAGTATAAAGTGGTTCCGGCTCCGCCGGAAGTCAGCGACGATGCGATCAAGGTGAGTTTGATCTATCGGCCCGGGCGTGTTGAGCGTCTCGGGGAGTCAAAAAGTGCGAGCGATCCGGTTTTTAACAGGGCACCGGTGGCCCAAACCTTTGTGGATCGAAGGTCCGGGGCCGAATGGTGTGTCATTGTCAATCATTGGAAATCGAAGGCCCCTTACCCGCCGCCGACCGGTCGAGACAAGCCGCAAGGGGACGGTCAAGGTGCTTACAACGCCACACGCACGGCGCAAGCGCATGCCCTGCTCCGATTTATCGAGACGCTGCGGGCGGAAACGAGCTCAATTTTAGTGCTCGGTGACCTGAATGCTTATGCGAAGGAAGACCCGATTCGAGCTCTGCGAGAGAAGGGCGGCCTGGTGGATGAGATCGGTCGAAGTCTTGAACGCCCTTATTCCTACACATTTGCCGCTCGAGCCGGCTATCTCGATTATGCTTTGACGAGCCCGAAGCTGTCGGAGCACGTGGCCGGGGTTACGATATGGCACATCAATGCCGATGAACCGCCGTTTCTGGATTACCGAATGGAATCAAGCCGACCGAGCCATTATGGGCCTTCCCCTTTCCGTTCCTCGGATCACGACCCGGTGATTCTCTCCCTTCGGTTTTAAAGAGATTCCTGCTCCGACAAAATCGACGTCAGAATCGCCAGCCTGACCCACAGTAGCCGCGCTAGCTTGTGGAATGCGCGTGACTTGTCACCGCTTTTTCTTTCCACTTCTCCCCTTATCTCACTATAGGTCCCTCTGACCACAGGCTGGGCGGGTCTGAGGCAACGCCTCGCTAGCCTTTCAGCATTCCGGATAAGCTCCCTTTCCCCATCTTCTTCATCATCTGCTTTTGGAACTTGCCCATCTTCTTCATCGTCTTTTGCATTTGGTCAAAGCGCCTGAGTAGATTGTTCAGCTCGGCGACTTTGACGCCGCTTCCTTTCGCGATCCGCTGTCGTCGCCGGGCATTCAGGACCTGAGGGTTTCGCCGCTCATGCGGTGTCATGGCGCAGATCATTCCCTCCATGTGCTTGAACTCCTTCTCGGCCTTGTTTATCTGATCCGGGTTCTGGGTCATGTCCGATCCTCCCGGCAACATCCCGACGATGCTTTCCAATGAGCCCAATTTCTTCATTTGTCGCAATTGCTCCAGGAAATCCTCGAGCGTGAATTGCCCCTTGCGCATTTTTTCTTCGAGCCGCTTCGACTCGTCGGCATCGACTTGATCTTGGGCCTTTTCGACCAGGCTCACGACATCTCCCATTCCAAGGATGCGAGATGCCATGCGATCGGGGTAGAACGGCTCGAAATCCTCCAGTTTCTCGCCAATACCGGCAAATTTGATCGGCTTTCCGGTGACGGCTTTAAGGCTGAGGGCGGCGCCGCCGCGGGCATCGCCGTCAAGCTTTGTCAGGATGGCTCCGGTGATATCGAGGGCTTCATCAAAATGCTGTGCCACATTGACGGCTTCTTGTCCGGTCGCGGCATCCAAGACCAGGAGTGTTTCCCGGGGCTTGACTTCCTTGCGTAATTGCACGAGCTCTTGAACAAGCGGCTGATCGATCTGCAAGCGGCCTGCTGTGTCGAAAATGACGCAGTCTTGGCCCTCCGCTTTCGCTTTTTTGAGCGCCTCCCGACCAATCTTGATGACATCGCTTTGGTTACGCGGGGCAAAGACTGGAAAACCGAGCTGCTTGCCTAAAGTTTCCAATTGCTCCATCGCTGCAGGTCGGTAGACGTCGGCTGCCACCAGCAGAGGTGAAAGCCCTTTACCGTTGACCCATTTGGCAAGCTTGCCGCTGGTGGTCGTCTTGCCAGAGCCGTGGAGCCCAACCATCATCATGCAGACCGGCTTTTGCGATAAACTAAGCTCGGTGCTTTCCGAGCCAAGCAGTTCGACCAGCTCATCTTGGATGATCTTGATGATTTGTTGTCCCGGCTGGATGCTCTTAACGACTTCCTGTCCGACCGCTTTCTGTTTGACTCGCTCAATGAAGTCGCGGGCGACCTTGAAATTCACATCCGCCTCCAAGAGGGCCATTCTTACCTCCCTCAACGAGTCGCTGATATTCGACTCGGATATGGTGCCGAGCCCACGAAGGTTCTTAAAGGCAGATTGTAACTTACCGCTTAACGAGTCGAACATAATACCAGTTTAGAATAAGGAGCATGGGTTGACAAGCTCGCGGGGCTCTGGCTTATTGATTGGCTTACCGGCCGAGATGGCCGGTTGAAATGGAAACGATTGGTAGGATACCGAAGCGGCCAACCGGGGCAGACTGTAAATCTGCTGGCGTATGCCTTCGCTGGTTCGAATCCAGCTCCTACCACCAATTTCTTCTTCAGATTTTTGTTGTGCTCATGGGCCGGTACGAGCCATATTGTTAACCAGGGACGGAGCGTAGCTCAGCCTGGCTAGAGCGCCAGCTTTGGGAGCTGGATGTCGCAGGTTCGAATCCTGTCGCTCCGACCATTCTTCTTCTTCCTTTTATTGTTTCTGATAATGTTCTGATCGGAATGCTGTCTTCAATGTCCCCTTCTTGATTGGTTTTCCTTTAGAGAAGTGGGACGGCGGGGAGGAGGGGAAAAAGTGGGACCTCGGGGACGAGGTCCCTATCAGGGAGGTAACGCTGGACCTCGGGGTTGAGGTCCCTATCAACGCCGGCTATTGAGCGATGGTGTTAAGCTGAGTGGCGAGGCGGGCTTTCTTTTTATCGGCGCGCTCTTTTGGGATAGCACCGGTTTTTGCGGCTCGATCGAGCGCTGAGCTGGCCCGTCGATAAGCCTGCACCGCTTCGTTGTGGTCCTCCTCATTCAAGAGGACCTTGAATTCTTTCTCAAACGTACGCACCCGGGATCTGTGCCGGCGGTTGTAAAGCCCCCGCCTGGCATTGCTGTGCATTCGACGCTCGGCTGATTTCTTATTCGGCATACCTTCGAATCAAATTATTTCCGGTTTCACAACGTTACGACCGCAGAGAAAAATGCGCGGAGATAGGGCGAATGTCAACTGCTGTTGTTGTGCTGGATCCAATGAAAGCTTTATTGCGTCGGCGGTGCGGCAGGTTGTCGAGGGTGCTGCGACTCCTTGCGCAGGTGGGAAAGAGCTCGCGAAGCGCGTCGAGATCACTCTTGGCCCCACATCTTGTCGGGATTGAAGCAACGGCTCGCCAGCTTCTCATGGAGTGCTCGGTTTGAAGCAAGGATTTGGAAAGTATGCGGGTCCTCGGTGGCACGGCGCCAGAACACGCCACCGGCGGACTCAACAATTAATCCACCCGCGGCGATATCCCAGAGGCGAATATTGTTTTCAACATAGCCATCAAAACGCCCTGAAGCGACATAAACCATGGCGAGTGCAGCGGCGCCCATCGTCCGAATCTTTCTCACTTCGTAAGCCAGTGCATTGACCACCGGCAGCATTTGATCAAGGGTCTGCTCGTTCTTCGAGAAGCCGACCGAGACCAAGGCCTCCTCGAGCCGGTCGCGATTGCTGACTTGAATGGGGATCCCGTTGAGCGCGGCCGGCTCGCCCAGTGTTGCCGTCCAAAGCTCCTCGCAAAACGGGTCATAGATGACGGCCACGGTCGTTTGATAACCGTCCCGGTAGGCCTCCGTCCCCGCCTCGCTTCCTTTTTCCTGCAGGGCAATCGAGACGCAGGCGTGCGGGATGCCGTAGGTGAAATTGACCGTTCCATCGATAGGGTCGATTACCCAGCGGTGCGATGCGCCTTCGTCGCCGGTGTCCCCTTCTTCTCCGAGGATAAAGCTCTCGGGGTACTCCCGCGTCAGAATGGTTTCGATGGTCCTCTGACACTCGACATCCAGTTCCAGCTTGATGTCATACTGCGTGGTCGAGGTGGTCTTCTTCTCGGCGAAAAGGTTGGCCTTCATCAGGCCTCCGGCCGCTTTTGCCGCGTCCACGGCCACATTGAGTGCTTTTTGACGATCGAGAGACATGATGAGGCTAATGCTTTAAGGCATCGACGGCCGCTTTGACCTGGTTATAGCGTTCTTGCCAATCATGAAGCCGCTGTCGGTGCTCTTCCAGCACGGCTTCCGGGGCCTTTTGCGTGAAATTGGGATTGTTAAGCTTCGTTTGGACCTTTTCGATTTCCAGCTCGACTTTTTCCAGCTCTCGGTTGAGGCGATTGGTCTCGGCCTCAACGTCGATCAGGCCCTCGACTGGGAGATAGAGCTCGCCGATCTGGGAGAGGACTTGCGGGGTCCCTTTGGGCGGCTGCATGTCGGGAGAAACCTCGAGCGGTTCCGCATTCAAAAGCACTTTGAGCACGCTCTTTTCGTGCTCGCTGATCGGGGCATTCGGTTTGAAGACGTACCGGATCCTTTGATTGGATGGGATCTTGTATTCACGCCGGAGGTTTCGCCCTTTCGTGACCATGTCGTATTTGGCCGCAACGAACCGCTCGTCGCTCTCATCGAGGCCATACACCTGTTTGAAATCATCGTCGAGCGGTTTCGGCCAATTTGCGAAGCCGATCGTCGTTCCTCCTTGGTCACTTGGCAGCCCATTGTTGTATCCCAGGCCGTGCCACAGCTCTTCGGTAATAAAGGGCAGAAATGGATGCAGGAGCCGGAGCGCGTGACTCAGCACAAAATCGGTCACTGCCAGAGAGTTATTGCGGACCTCTGCCACCGTGCTTTGAAGGAGGGCCTTGCTCGCTTCGATATACCAGTCGCAATATTCGCTCCATAGAAAGCGATAGAGAACTTGGGCGGCTTCATTGAAACGATATCCCTCCAAGGCATCGGTGATTTCCCGGATCGCAGTGTCGAGTCGCAGTAAAATCCATTTGTCGTCCGAGGTTAAGTGGGAGGGGCTGATTTCGCCCTCGGTTTCGCCGCCTTGGAGCTGACGGAAACGGCAGGCATTCCAGAGCTTGTTACAGAAGTTCCGACCGAGCTCGACATGCTTTTCATCGAAGAGCAAGTCTTGACCGAGCGGGGCCGAGCGCATTACTCCGAAGCGGAGGGCGTCGGCGCCGTATTGTTCGATCAGGGCAAGTGGATCGGGAGAGTTGCCGAGGCTCTTGGACATCTTTCGCCCATGCTTGTCCCGAATGATCCCGGTAAAGTAGACATTATGGAAGGGGCGTTCTCCCATGAGCTCGTAGCCTGCCATGATCATCCGGGCAACCCAGAAGAAGAGGATATCCGGGCCGGTGACCAGATCGGTCGTCGGATAGAACTTCCGAAGCGTTTCGGTCTGCTCGGGCCAGCCCATTGTGGCAAACGGCCAGAGCCACGAACTGAACCAGGTGTCGAGCACGTCGGCATCTTGCTCCCAGTTTTCGGGGTCTTTCGGCGGCTCGAGATCACAATGCATCTCGCCGGTTTCCCGGTGGTACCAAACCGGGATTCGATGTCCCCACCAGAGCTGACGGGAAATGCACCAGTCGCGAATATTCTCCATCCAATGGAGGTAGCTTTTGGCCCATCGCTCTGGGAAAAAGCGGATCTTGCCATCGGCGACCGCCTCGGTCGCTTCCCGGACTGCGGGGTAGCGTAAGAACCACTGCTCGCTTAGATAAGGCTCAATCGGGACATGACTCCGCTCACTGTAGCCGACATTGTGGGTGTACGACTCGACCTTTTCGAGGTAGCCTTCCTCCTCCATCCGTTCGGCGACCGCTTTTCTCGCTTCCATGCGATCGAGGCCCTCAAAGTCCTCGCCCGCTGCGTGATTCATCCGTCCATCCGGCGCGATTACAACGGTAAATGGAAGGTCGTGTCGAAGGCCGATTTCATAGTCCGCCGGATCGTGAGCGGGGGTTACCTTGACACAGCCGGTCCCGAATTCCGGATCGACGAGCTCGTCCCGGATGACCGGGATCCGTTTATTCTGGAGCGGGAGCAGGAGCTCCCGACCGATAAGGGATTGGTACCGCGGGTCATTCGGGTTAACCGCGACCGCTTCGTCGCCGAGCATGGTCTCGGGTCGGGTGGTTGCGACCACGACATGCTCCTCGGAGCTGGGGGTTCCGTCGTCATTGAGGCAAGGATACCGGAAATGCCAGAGCTGCCCCTTTTCCTCGGTCATGATGACCTCTTCATCCGAGAGGGCGGTTAATGAAACCGGACACCAATTCACCATCCGCTTCCCGCGATAGATCAGCCCTTTGTGATACAGGTCGACAAAGACTTTCTGAACGCAGCGCGAGTAGTGATCGTCCATGGTAAAGCGCTCACGCGTCCAATCGCACGAGCACCCCAGCTTTTTCAATTGTTGGATAATGATGCCGCCATGTTTCTCTTTCCACTCCCAAGCCTTTTCCAGGAACTTTTCGCGACCGAGGTCATCGCGATGGCTCATGACGCCCTGTTGTCGGAGGTGCTTTTCGACGACGGACTGGGTGGCGATGCCGGCGTGATCCGTCCCGGGGAGCCATAGCACTTCAAACCGTTTCATTCGCGAGAAACGGGCGAGCACATCTTGAATGGTGTTATTGAGGACGTGTCCCAGCGTGAGCACGCCGGTCACATTGGGAGGTGGGATGACAATGGAATACGCCGGTTTTGCCGATGACGGATTGGCTTGGAAGAGGTTCTGTTCGCTCCAGTACTGATGCCATCGTTCTTCGACCGATTGGGGTTCGTAAGCCTTGGGTATCTCTGACATGATTCGATTTGTCGTTTCGACTCGACTCGACTTCGCTTGCTCGGGTTGCCGGGGATTGGTCTATTCGGAAGAAGGCTGCTTGCTGATCGCCTCTTTCAGGAGGGGGTATTCGATACTGTCGGTCAAGGCGTAAAGGCTTGCTTCGATGATATTGTCGCTTGCCCCGACGGTTCCCCATTCTTCTTTGCCGTTGGAAGAATCGATCAGCACTCGCGTCTTGGCGGCGGTCCCATCATAGCCCCCGAGGATGCGGACCTTGTAATCAGTCAAATAGATGCTTTTCAGCTCGGGGTAAAACTGAATAAGCCCGGCACGCAGGGCGCCGTCTAGGGCGTTGACGGGGCCGTCCCCTTCGGCAACGGTGTAAGCCATACGGTCCCCGACGGTCACTTTGATGGTCGCTTCGCAGACTGAGCTTGGGCCGTCGCGGCGCATGGATACGTGGTAGCTTTTCACTTGAAAGGGGGGATCTCGATGGGTGAGGGCCTTCATGATAACCAACGCCAACGAGCCCTCGGCCGCTTCGAATTCGTAACCCTCATGCTCGAGCTGCTTGATCCGACTCAAGATCGTTCGCAGTTCCGGTGTGTCATTGGAGAGCGGAAAACCGAGCTCTTGAGCCTTAAGGACAATGTTACTGCGTCCGGCCAGCTCACTGACCAGGATGCGACGGCGATTCCCAACGACCTCCGGGTTGATGTGCTCAAAGCTATGGGCGATCTTTTGCACCGCATTGACGTGCATGCCGCCCTTATGAGCAAACGCCGAAGCCCCGACCCAAGGCTGCCTGGGGTCATGACGCAGGTTGGCCATCTCGTCCACAAACTGGGAAATCTCTTTTAAGTTGGCCAATGAGGACTCGGGGAGGCATGATTTGCCCATTTTGAACGCAATGTTCGGGATCGCTGTGGTCAGGTTACAATTCCCGGTTCGCTCGCCGTAACCGTTGATGGTCCCTTGAATTTGGTCGGCGCCCGCTTCAATCGCCGCAAGCGCATTCGCCACACCTAGGCCGATATCGTCGTGGGTATGAATGCCGATACGCCCTTTGAGGCGTTTGCGGGTCGCATTCATGATATCGCGAATTTCCGACGGCAAGCACCCGCCGTTGGTGTCGCACAGGACGACAATGTCAGCGCCGCCTCGCTCAGCCGCCTCGAACGTGGCCAACGCATAATCCGGATCGTTCTTGTATCCGTCGAAGGCATGCTCGGCGTCGTAAACGACCTCTTTGCCGTTGTCTTTGAGGTATCGAACAGTTTCCTCAATCATTTTGAGGTTCTCGTTCGCCGAGGTGTGGAGCACTTCTTTGACATGCAGCAGCCAGGTCTTACCAAAGATGGTGATCACCGGTGTTTCTGCTTCGAGGAGCAGCCGAATCTGATCATCCTCGGCCACATTAACTTGCTTGCGCCGTGTCGAGCCGAAAGCCGCGAGCCGGGCGGTTTGAAACCGTCTTCCTTTGGTCTTGTCAAAAAACTCGATGTCTTTTGGATTCGAGCCCGGCCATCCGCCCTCAATAAAGTGAAATCCGTTGGCATCGAGTCGCTCGGCAATCCGAACCTTGTCGATTACCGAAAAGCTCACGCTCTCGCCCTGACTCCCATCCCTGAGAGTCGTGTCATATATTTCAACGTCCGGTCTCATAGGTTACACAACACCCTAGCGACATATAGAATAGACTACCAGCTAGGCGCTGTAAAACCGACAAGGCAGGAATCTTTGCGACGGCGGTCTGTGGGAGAAGGAAGGAGCTCAACCTGATAGGGATGTCGTCCCCGACGTCCAAGAGCGGACCGCAGCGGAGTGCGGTCCCTACCGCAACAGCCCTGAGCTACTTCCCGTGGAATTCCGAGATCCGTTCTTGTTTCGCTGACGGGGCCCAAATGCGGATATTGTCGATCTTGCCGACGTCATCAAATGACCCGAAGCCGATATGCCCGTTGAAATGTTTATCGTTGGCTTCCATGATCGGATCTTCGAGATCGTCGAAGTAGACCTTGATCGTGCCCTCCTCTGAGCGGCGCTCGATGCGGACCGTATGCCATTTCTTGTCGCCCCAATCGATGCCCTCGGTTGTCTTATGGGAGATCTTGGTCCGGGCCGCCTCATTCACGATAAACACGTTATGCGCATGAGCGTCCGTGCTGGTTGCAATATGGGAGTAGTAATAGTGAGCGGGATCCTTAAAGCCGAAGAAGAGACACATGTCACGATGTCCATATTCCTCCCCGGTTTGGAGTAAATCGGCTTCCAGGATAAAGTCCTTGAGCTCCTTGCCTTGGATCAGCGCGATGTTGTGAGGAGAGCGGTGTGGCGGGTCATAGTCGCTCCCTTGGTACAGCTCGAGGGCATGGCCATCCTTTCCGCTTCCGAGCCGCCACGCTTCCGGATCGGTAAAGACGAAATCGTCCAAGGGATTCTTTCCTTCGAAGTTTTGAGAATAAGCGAGATGATAACTCTCCGGGGCCGGCGGGCCTTTCAATGCCGCGGACTTGCCGTGTGAACCGGTTCCCGGCGGGTTGGGCGAAGCAAAGTCCTGGTAGTGAGCCTCGACATTGGCTTCTTCCTCGTCACCTTCGTGGAAGTAAAACCGATATCGGAATGTGGCTTTCTGTCCTTCCGGAATCAGGTAATCGCCGACCCCTTCCGGCTTGTCTTCGAAGTTATGAATACCAAACGGATTTGCCGCGAATAAGCCGTAGGTCCGCACATGCCACCACGTCGGGTGACGGGGATTGTAAGGATGATCGAAAATCGAAACACCGACTTGCTGGTCGTCGACGGTGCCGTGATAGTCGCACCATTTGGCCCGCTTCCCCCATGCGTTTCGATTCCGTTGGCCGTTGCTGTTCACGATCTCGCCGTTTCCGACTTCGCCTTCAACGCGGAGGGGAGCGGCCACGCGAATGGCCATGGTTCCTTCCTTTGTGTCGCCGATCGTAACCGCTTCGCCTTCGGAAGCCTTGAGCGTGATTGTGAAGTCGAGGAAGCGTCCGTCTTCCGTGGCATAAAAGCGGCACGTGCGGACGTCGGTGCAGACCACCTCGCCGTCCTCGAGCACCCACCGATTGCGCGTCGTAAAATGCCCACTTTGCTTGCCGGATTCGATCTCCAGGAATTTGTCGTGCTTGATCCGATTGTCATGCCAGAAAAAACCACCATTGACCTTATCCTGGGCAAAGAAGAGCCCTGTGTGGTGGGAATGATCGCTCGATTCTCCCGGCACATCCTCCTTCATCGGATAGTTTCGGGTCATCTGGATTTCGTTTGGGCCGAAGACCGGGTAAAAGAAGGGGCGCAGCTTCACATCATCGAAGTGATATTTCGTGAAGAGCTTCCCATCGATCTCAACACGGAGGTGATCTCCTTTCTGAACGAGATTTACCCCTTTTCCCGCCTGGACTGTGGCGGCGCCGAAGATGAAAGTTGCGCTTGCCGCTAGAATCGCCGCCAAGCGGCCATACCGAATAGACTGAGATGTTTCCTTTCGGGCCATATGCCCTCGATTAAACGGGCGTCGCATCGGGTGGTCAAGGAGAAAGTCGGGAGGTTT
>JAHEOI010000037.1 GCA_018610125.1 Verrucomicrobiota bacterium | reverse complement strand
GTGTCGGGCTACTGGCTCGATTTGGACGAATGTGCCGGCACCGCGGTAACGCTCGGAATGGCATGTCAGCACCAGGATCTGAATCGAGCTTGACAATGTCGCCAGAAAATCGAGTACTCGTTGCTGTCGAAATGGGTCCGTATTGACCAGAACATCATCGAGGATGAGCATTTGGGGGTGGTATTTGGCCAGTTCCCGCGCGACAGCGGCGCGGAGGGCCAGCAGCAATTGCTCTTTGGCCCCTTGCGAGAGCTGCTCAAACGGAATGGATTCCTCGTATTTTGCTCCGATTCCGGCAACCTGAAGCGATTCATTCAAGAAAACACGCCTTCCCGAGTCATTGGTCAGTTCGGCGAAGGTCGCGCTGAGCTGATCCTCGAGTGGCTTCAAAACCCGCTTGAGGGTGCCTGTCTTACGGTGCTCAATGAGCATCTTAAGCAAGCCGGCGGTGCCGGATCGCCGTTTGAGGCGCTCGACCTCCCGGCGATAACGGTCGATCTGCTCGACAAGACGGGTCTCTTCGGAATAGAGGCCTTGAGCGCCTTGATTCGTTAGCTCGCCCTCCAAGCGGAGTAGCCGATCTTTGGTTTTCGCATACTCGGTTTGGGCCTGTTCCGCTGCCTTGGCCGCCCGCTCGGATCGATTGGGGATCTTTTCCCAGTCCGGGGGGAGTTGGGCCTGTGCCGTTTTTAGCCGTGCTTCGGATTGCACAAATTCCTCCTGGGCTTGGCTCAAGGCTTGCTCGAGTCCTTCGGGGTAGCGTTCCTGAATGGTCTGAAACTGGGAGCGATCACGTTCGAGCTGAATCCGCGTTTCCTGGATTTGGGATTCGCAGTGACTCTTCTTTTCGAGGAGAGTCTCGATCTGGCTATCAATCTGAGCGCTTCGATGCTGAAGCTCATGGAGCTTCTCCTCGACCGTTTGATGCTCGGCGCGGGCCTTTTCGGCTTCAGTGTGCAAGCTGTCCAGAGACTCCCGGCGAAGTGCCTCGATCTCCGTAAGCTCCTCCTCAAGCGCCGCAATGCGCCTTTCCCTTTCGTGGATCCGTTGCTGAAGGGCCGGCTTGTCGCGATGCTCTTCAAGCAGGTCGGAGAGTCGTTGTTCCGCCGCTTTGATTTGCTGCTCCAGCTCCTTCCGTTGGGTCGAGAGCGTGATCAAATCCTCGAGAGACTGGACGCCGTATTCCTTGAGGGTTGCCTCGAACCGGGTGCAATTCCGTTCGTATTGTTCTCGGAGGGTATGGATCTCCTCGGCGCCGGACGTGATTTCAATGCTACCCCAGCTCGATAAGGTCAATCTAAGCGAATGCGCTCCATGGACCGACTGAGATTGACTTGCCTCAATTCGGTAATGCTCGGTCTCGCCGTCGCGCTCGGCTTCAACGGTGGTCTCATGATCGGGCTTCAATCGGACTGTCAATCCGATTTGATCGAGCCTTGCTTTAAGGTCCCGGAGCTCGAGCGCGTCATTTTTCAGCGTTGACAGGGTTTGCGAGGCGACTTTGGGCAGTCGATCGCGCCGGGCTTGCAACGCTCCAATTTGTTGCTCGCAGCTTTCGACCTTCTCAAGGCGTTCCTGTTCCCGAGAAAGGAGGTCGTTCTCTTGTTTCCATTGGATGGCGTTTTGGTAGTGGCCTATCCGGGATTGGATGGCTCGCTGCTCCTTTTTTGCCGTTTCTAGGGATTGCCGTGTCGTCGTTTGTTGGGTGCGGAGTGCTTCTTCCTGCTGTTTTTGGTCTTCCAGTTCCTTGGCCAAGCGGGCTTGTTCTTGACTCTGTTTTTCCTGCCTTTCTGTCAACGAGGCCAAGGTCTTTTGATCTTCCCGCACCTTTTGGAGGCGTTGATTGACCGTGTTGTAGGCTTGTTGTAATTGATCAACCTGATGCTTCAGCGATTCAACCTCGCGGGCTTGCTTGACAAGACCCTGCCATTCGCGCTCGGCCGCCGATTTTTGTTCCTCCAAGACAGCGAGCTGTGCCGCCAGCTTTTGATACTCTTCCTGCTGCGCTTCAACGTGCTGCTTCTTTGCTTCGATCTCTCCCAGTTGTCGTTCCAACTCCTCCAGTGTCTTTTGGGCCGCGTGGAGCTCTCCGGATGCCTTTACCTTGCCCGTCGGGGTGCATTGCTCGCGAAAGATGGCCGTGACTGCGTCCTGTACCTGATCGACCAAGGGATCGATTTGGATGTGGGCCAAGGAGGAGCGGATCTGTTCGCCCGTCTGTCCTTCCCAATTCGGCCATGCGGGAGGCTCATTCTGGCGTGCCCAAAGATAGCGAAGAAGGCCCCAATGCTCCGGCTTTGAGGCGCCTTTGGAAGGACGATCGGCACCCAACTGCTCGATGACGAGTGAATCGGCCTGGTCACCCTCCGCCTTGAGCTGCCACTGCTCTTGAGCCCATTCGAAAAATCGGCTTTCAGGTGAGTGGAGGAATCGCTTGCGGATCTGGAACTTGCCCGCATGGGTGGCGAAAACCACGGTTATCTCCGGTGCCAGGTCGGAGCCGACCGGCTGGAGATCCCGTATCTCGCTCGACTTGCTGGAATGCCGATCAAAGAGGGCTCGGGCTGTCGCCTTCAAGAGGGTCGATTTGCCCTCTTCATTCGGGGCGCCCAAGATGTTTAATCCGGAGGCGAGCGGTCCGAGCCGGGCCGGTTGCCTGAACTTGCCGACGTTTTGCAAGCGGATAAGCTCAACGATCATGCCGGCTCCCGATGTCGTGCCAACTCTTGAAGCAGCATCGCGTGTGCCGCTTTGTAAAATGCCTCATCAAAATCGCTATCGTCGATGGGCAATCCCTTGATGAGCCGATTTCGATCACTCATGGAAAGCGATTCCTCCAATCCGGGGCCCTCCCGGTTTTCGGCTTGCTCGGTCGGCCCTCCGCTTAGCGATTGAAGATCATTTAAGACTTGAGCCAGGATCGGGCTTCTTTGGGTAAGCTCGTTCAACTCCGCTTGGGAGAGTGACGGGTCGGTTTTATCGACCAGTTGCGCGGCTGCAAACCAATCAAGCCGGGTCGGAAGCCACCGGTAGATGGCGTCGTAAAGGGCGCGTTCCGGCGTACCATTCAACACCACTCGGATTACCGTGGAGTCGGCTTGCTCTGTCAGTTCCTTGAGCTCTTCGGCGAGGGCATGATGGGAGCTCGATTCCAAAAAGTCGATTTTACGGGCGAGCCATTTGAGGCCGGCGATCGGCTTTGCGGTGATCTCCGGCTTTTCACCGCGGCCCGCAATCTCCACCAAGGCGGCATAACCGGATGCGGTTTGATCGAATTGATCCGGCTCAGGGGTCCCGGGCATCAGAAGACGGTTGTCGTCAAGCGCGAGCCAACTGTGCCAATGCCCGATTGCGAGATAATCAAGCCCATGTTGGGTCGCCGCGTTGGGAGCGATCGGGTGATCGTGGGGTTGATGTTTCCCCTCGATGGCCAGGGCGCCATGGGTCATTCCAACCTTGATAGACTCTTTCGGGAGATCGGCCGCTATCTGGCCAAGCTGGTAAGAGGGATCCTGGACCGATGCCTTCTTGGTGAGCGGATTGGCAAGGACAAAGCCGTCATTGACCGGCTCATACCCAGGCTCGCGGAAAACCTTCACGTGGTCCGGCGGCTCTCGAAATGGATTTCTAAGCCAGATCGAGCCGGGACCGGCGCTTGGGTCGTGATTGCCCGGAAGAATGTGGATCGGCACATCCGAGAATCGCTTGAACAACCGGACAACGTCAAAGACCAAAGAGTCTTGAACATAATTGTCTTCAAAGAGGTCCCCGGCGATCAGAAAGGCATCCACTCGCTCATCCCTCGCCAGAGTCAGCGCCCGTTCCAGCGTTTGCAATCGGGCCTGACGAAGCCGGTCCGCCCGGTCGCCGAATTGGCGGAAACGAGCGCCAAGCTGCCAATCCGCTGTGTGCAACAACCTCATGCGCTTCCCTCGATCTTTGCCTTGACCCGTTTGGCCGTGTTTTGGACCTCGGTGCTTTTATCCTCATGCAGGACATCGTCCAAGTAAGGGATGGCCTCTTTCGCCTGCCCACCCATGTTCCCCAAGGTCTCGGCGATTTTTGAGCGGAAAAACGGCAGTCCCTTCCTGTCGGTCAGAATTTTGCCCAAGACGGAAATGACTGCGCTTTCCCCTTGGCTAATGCGTGCCAGGACTTCCAAGGTCTCGGTGCGGAAGAAGAGGTGCTCCTCCTTGTCCCGAATGACGTCAAGCAAGCAATCCAGGGTGGAGGGGGTCGCCGACTCCAACGCTCCGAGGGCTTGAATGGCGGATTGGCGCACTTCCAAATCTTCTTTTCGGTTACGGAAGGTCTCAAGCAGATGCGGCACCACGCTCTTTCCTTTTGGCCCTATCTGTTTCAGCTCGTCGATAATCTGATTGCGCTCTCCGGAATCATGGGTCAGCAACTGTTTCAGCAGGGAGTAGACGCGTTTTTGCAGTCGGGCCTCTTTCTGGGCGTCATTGATTCCGATTCGCTGGTCGAGCTCGTCGCGGACAAAGCCCGGAAGTTGTATCTCGCCAAGCAGGTTGTGCCCGTTGAAGCAGCAGTCCTCCACCGCTTGTAAGAAATCGAGTATTTGCGAGCGCTCCTTGGAATCGGCCTCTTCAAAGAAGTGTCGCCAACTTGCGGCATCGTTTTGGCAGAGCATGACAGCATGGTAAGCAGCCAGGTATTCCGCGACCGGAGCCTCAGTGAAGGTGATCCGATTTCCCTCGGCCTCCTCCGACTTCAGGATGCCGTTCTGCACAAACAGGTCGATTTTGTCTTGAAGGGTTTCATCGTCGGCCAACTGCTCCCGCACAGTTCCCAGAGAGGTCGATCCGGCCGCGTAACGCTCCTTGACGCAAGACCACGCCAGAAGACGGAAAAATCGATCCAGGGTCGGGACGTTTAGCCATTCCGCGCCGGCGCGCCAGTTTAAGTGCTTGAGATAGCCCAGCATCACTTCGGTCAAGCTCTGCGGCCACTGCCCGATCACGCTTTGTTCCTTTTCCTGCGCAAGGAAATCGGCGTAAATCCGTATGACTTGAGAGGGGAGGGTACGGCCGCTCATCATGTTGGCCAAATCGTGGGAGGCTTCCAACAATTCGGTGCTCGTGAAGCGGGTGTCCGTGCCTTGGGTCTGCAAGTACGCCTCAATGAAACGGGAGCTGCCGGTGCTGTCCAAACGCAGTGTTTCCACCCGATGGGTCCGGTTCTTCTCGCCATCATGAAAATGACGACTGGTGATGACGACGAATGGGATTGCGGCTTCCTTGACCGCATCGACGAACCGATCCCGCGCCGCGGGAATCCATTCCGAGAACCCGTCAGCGATGAGGAACACGCGCGATTGCCTCAGCAGTGAAACAAAGCGGGCCTCGGATAGCTCATTGGCTTGATCGATCATTTCGACGAATCGGTCGCGCATCAGTCGCAGCAGGCTTTGCCCATTGCTGCCGATTTGCTGCTCGGCTTCCTTATCGATCCGAACGGGAAAGATGCAATGGGATTGGAGGCGGCGCTCCGGTTGATCGGATAAGCCTTGCAACGCCAATTGGTGGGCCAGCATCGTCTTGCCCGATCCGCGATCCCCATGAATGACCATGTAGACCATGTCGCGATCGAATAAGCTGTGCCAATGATGCGCGTCGGGCGAGTGGACGGGCTCGTCTTGAATCGATACCGGGGTGCTGATATACGGCTGTAACGCTTGTCCCCGGCTCGATTGCGCGATCGATCGCCTTGCTGTTGCGGCGTGCTGACGAACCCAGCCGTCGAGAACACGCGGGTGTCGATCCCAACGCGAGACCAGCAGGAGGTTGTTCAGGCCGAGTCGCCGGCCATTGCCCAATGGGAGCGCCACTGGTCTCAGCGTTTCATTGATGCGTGAGATCAGCGTCGGAGCGAAGGCTGTCATTCCCTGCCAGACGCCGCTGAGTAGGATAAGCAGCACCAGTAAGCCGCCGCCCGCACGGACCCATGCGTTCGAAAGGATCCGATGCTCCTCTTCCCAATTCAAGATCGCATACCACCATCTGGAATCCCATTCGGCGCGAAGGGCACTCAGGGCTTGCTCGACTTCGCTGACGCTATCCGACACCGCGTCGCCACTGAGCTCGCCCTTGGCACTGGCAATTGCCTCGGAAAGCTCCGTCAAACGGTCAATCCGTTGCCGGAGAGCGGCACGATCCAAGGAATTGGGATTGCTCAAAAACGTTTGGGCGATCGGACCGAGCGTTGCCGCCACCGGGGACTTGATCGCTTCCGGCGTGCGCTGGTCCGTGAGGATGCGAAGCAATTTCGGCAGAG
>JAHEOI010000036.1 GCA_018610125.1 Verrucomicrobiota bacterium | reverse complement strand
CCCTCCGGGCTGGGCCAATTTTGCTTTCTGGCTTCGTTACTCTTCAGTCACAGAGGGCAAGGCTATGCTCCTTCATCGTGCCTCGCCAGAAACCAAAATTGGCTCCAGCAAATGACACACTGATTTCTTTACAGACCCTTAACCAATTTTTGCTCACTTTGCAGACAATTGCCAGCAAGGTATTGCTTAAGCCCTGCCAAGGGATGGGGCGCCACTCCGATACTCCGATACTTTGCCACTCCGCCACTCCGCCCTTCCTTCCTCCCGCAAACTCTGATAGAACGACCGTGTCATGGTGATTGCCGTCCCAAAAGAAATCAAGGAGCAGGAATATCGGGTCGCTTTAACCCCGCATTCGGTCTTCCTTCTAACCAAGCAAGGGCACCACGTGATTGTGGAGAGTGGCGCCGGCATCGGTACAGGCTATCCTGACGACGCGTACCAGGAGGCCGGGGCTTCCATTGAGAGCGACCACGCCAAACTATTCGAAAAGGGAGAGCTGCTGGTCAAAGTCAAGGAGCCTCAGCCTTCAGAGATCCGGTTGCTACAACCGGGCCAGATCCTCTTTACCTATCTCCATTTGGCGGCAGACCGATCGTTGACCCAGGCACTGCTCGATTCCGGGGTCACCGCTCTGGCTTATGAGACCCTCGAAGTCAATCACAGCCTGCCACTTTTGGAGCCGATGAGTGAAATCGCGGGCCGGATGTCGATCGTTGCCGGGAGTTACTTTTTGGCCAAGCCGTACAGTGGGAGCGGTGTGCTCTTACCCGGCGTTCCTGGCGTTTTACGGGGTAAGGTGGTGATCCTTGGAGGTGGAATCTCCGGCGTCAATGCCGCGCAAATGGCGATCGGTATCGGCGCTCAAGTCATCGTCATGGAGATTGATCAAGAGCGGATGCGCTTCCTCGATTTTACCCTCCATTCGGTGCACACCTACTACTCGACCGAGGCCCACTTGCGCGAGCTGTTGCCCTCCATCGATCTCCTGATTGGGTCGGTGCTGGTGCCGGGTGCCAGGACCCCGAAGCTTGTCAGTCGCGATATGCTCGGCCAAATGCGTCCGGGTAGTGTCCTTGTCGATATTTCAGTCGATCAGGGGGGCTGCGTGGAAACCTCACGCCCGACAACCCACGCCGACCCGATCTTCATTGAAGATGGCATCACCCATTATTGCGTCGCGAACATGCCGGGCGCGTATGCCCGGACGGCAACCCAGGCATTGACCAATGCGACGACCCCTTACATCCAACGCTTGGCCGATCATGGACTCCAGGAGGCCTGCCGACACGATCGCGAGCTTGTCAGCAGCGTCAACATTCACGACGGCAAACTGACGTACCGGGCGGTGGCTGAAGCTCATGACCTCCCGTATACCGAGCCGGACGGGCTCTTTTGATGGCTTGATGCCTCGGCAAGCTGCGTTAAGATCGTTAGTGTGATGCCGGGCACGACCTATTTGAATCAATGTCGCAAGCTGATTGATGCGGTGAGCGCCCAACAGAAAGCGATCGAGCAGGCCGCAGATTGGTTCGCCGAAACCATTCGGGCCGACAGGATGGTCCATCTCTTTGGCTCGGGACATAGTCGAATCCTGATCGAAGAGATGTGGCCACGCTACGGATCATTCCCCGGATTCAATCCGATTGTCGAGCTTTCGCTCACTTTCCACACGCAAGTCGTGGGGGCGAACGGACAACGCCAAGCGATGCTGCTCGAAAATGTCGCCGGCCTCGCGGACCGGATCCTGCGAAATTTTGATATCTCAGAGCAAGACGCCGCGTTGGTGGCGTCATCGAGCGGCTGCAATGTCGTCCCCATCGAGATGGCCGAAGGCTTCAAGCAGCGCGGATTGCGAGTGGTCGCCATTGAGAGTCGGAGCCATGCCGAGGCCGGCACGAGTCGCCATCATAGCGGTCGGAAGCTGCAGGATTACGCCGACCTCGTATTGGATACCGGAGCACCGGTCGGCGATGCCATGGTGGCCATTGACGGCATGGATACCCCTGTGGCTCCGGGTTCGACAGTGGGCGGGACCATGCTCATCAATGCCCTGAAGGCGGAGATTGCTGACCGACTGGTCCGATCGGGTGTCCGGCCGAATGTGCTCGCGTCCGGTGCCATCGTCGGTGAGGAGCGGGCCCGGGAATTGTTCGAGGCTGCCTATGACGAGCATGGACGGCGGCTGGCCAAGCTTTACGCTGATTTGGGCACGCCCAAAAATGAAGGGTGATGGCGAGTTCCCTCCCTGATAGGGACGCCGTCCTCGGCGTCCCACTTCTCTTTTCCCCCCGACCTCCCATTCCTTCAACGGTGAATGCGACCCACAATAATATCGATGTAAAAAATCCCTTCGCTTTGCCAGGGACGGCTTATTCCCAGCCCTGAAAGGGCGAATCAATGTAGCCCGGGGCAAGCGCAGCGCCGCCCTGGGTAGATAGTCCCCCAAATCTTGCAGAAAACGAAGCGGACGGCGCTCCGTACCCCCCCCGCGGAAAACGTGGACCCGGAAATCCTTGAGTCCCAATCCTTCGACCTTTAACATCCTTACTCGGCGAGGCTTTGGCTCAATCCCCACGGTGTGGGATCACTGAAGTGATCGATTGCATCCGGGCTCGCTTTCGACGTCTCGCCAGACTGAAAATGGTGATTTATGAAAGACTGCCCCCTTCGGACCAGTGTCATTGGGAGCTACCCGCTACCTGGGTGGCTCGAGCTTGCGTGTCAAAATCTCGACCAATTCGGCTCCGCCGACCGAAAAGAGCTGCAGGACGATGCGGCAATCGTGGCGATCCATGATCAGACCGAGACCGGGCTCGATGTGATCACGGATGGCGAGCAGACTCGCCTCGATTTCAACCTCTCTTTCTATGGCTACCTTCGCGGCATTGAACTGGAATCCGCGCCGCCACGACACTTTGGCCCCCCCGCTCACGATCAACGTGGCAAGCATCGGGTCGTCGGACACCTCGAAGCGCCGGAAGGGCTCGGCGTCGTTGAAGAATTCAACCGCTTAAAGCGCCTCGCGCCGAGTGGTCCCACACTGAAGGCAAGTGTGCCCGGGCCTTACACCTTGAGCGGTCGTCTGCTCCCGAGCGACCAATACCCCGATCGCTTCGCCCTCACCGAGGCGTTGTTGCCGATCGTTCAAAAGGAGTTGCAGGATCTCGTCGAGAGTGGCTGTCGTGAGATCTGCGTGGACGAGCCTTCAATGAGCTGCTATGCCTATCGCGAGGACACCAAGCGCCTGGTCGATATCTTCAATCGGACGGTCGAGCCGGTTGTCGGGCGATGCCGGGTTGATACCCATCTCTGCTTTGGCAATTACAAAGGACGCTCCATTGGCAAGCGCCGAGCCGGCCCGATGTTCCCCGATTTCTTGGACATGAAGGCTGATGAGCTCCACCTTGAAATGGCCACGACCGCCTTTTCCGAGCTTCCCCTGATCGAAAAAATCGCCAAGCATACCGATGTCGGAATCGGTATTATCGATGTCAAAGGCTACTACATCGAAACCCCGGAAGATGTCGCCGCATGCGTCCGGGAATGCCTTAAATACGCCCCGGCCGAGCGATTGGTCTTGGCTCCGGATTGCGGATTGAGTCAAACCGCCCGATGGGCTGCCAAGCAGAAGCTCGACAACATGGTCAAAGG
Organism: Verrucomicrobiota bacterium; assembly: GCA_018610125.1. Lineage (GTDB taxonomy): Bacteria > Verrucomicrobiota > Verrucomicrobiia > Limisphaerales > JAHEOI01 > JAHEOI01. Next base: position 2,027 of record JAHEOI010000036.1, on the reverse strand, counting down.
CGTCCGGCTCGTGAAGAAGGAATTGGGACTCTAACCGGTTCAAGAGCCCATGGAAGAAGGCCAGAACAGCTATGATTACCCCGGCACTCGAAAACGACGCTTTCCTGGAAGATGTCCGCCTGGCCCGTCGTGACGCCGATACACTCCACCTTTGGTGGCTTGGTCAGAGCGGATTCCTCGTCCATTGGAACGACCGTTTTATCCTGTTCGATCCGTACCTCTCCGACTCGCTGACCAAGAAATACGCCGAGACCGAAAAGCCGCATGTACGGATGACTCGTCGAGTCATCAGCCCGGAGCGGCTTGATTTCATCGACGTCGTGACCTCGACCCACAATCACACCGACCACCTGGATGCAGAAACCCTCTTGCCGCTGACGCAGGTCAATCCGGATCTCCAAATGGTGATCCCTGAAGCGAATCGAAATTTTGTCGCCGAGCGCCTCCGGACCGATCCCGACTGGCCTGTCGGGTTGGACGATGGTCAATCGGTTGACGTTTCCAGGTGCCGCTTCCACGCCGTGCCGGCCGCGCATGAGACAGTGGAGCGGGATGACCAAGGGCGCTGCCGATTTCTTGGCTATGTGGTGGAGATTGGTCCCTACACGCTTTATCACAGTGGGGATACGATGATGTTCGACGGCTTGGCTGAGCGCCTCAAGGCCTTCTCGATTAATGTGGCGATGTTGCCGATTAATGGACGTGATCCCAAACGCGGGGTCCCGGGCAATCTCAGCGGTGAGGAAGCCGCCGAGCTGGCTAACGCGGTCGGAGCTGGTGTGGCGATCCCGTGTCACTTTGAGATGTTCGAATTCAACACGGCCTCACCCGAGCCCTTCCGCAAACGGGCTGAAACCTTGGGCCAACCCGTCCGGGTGCTCCGGGCCGGCGAGCGCTTTAGCGTATCCTCCGTCCCCGGACCCCAGTCTTGAATCCCATCCCCCTGATCGCTGCCACTCCGCCTTTGGACTGCCGAACGCCGAGAGCATGACCAAGGTCCAAACGCCACTCCTCGACTCCGCTACTCCCGTATTCCGAAGACGGGGGTTGCATCCTAAGGCTTCTTCTACCAAACTTAAGGTAGAGGTTGGCGCGGAGAGATGGCTGAGCGGTCTAAGGCGCACGCCTGGAAAGCGTGATCACCCGCAAGGGTGACGAGGGTTCGAATCCCTCTCTCTCCGCCAATTTCTTTTCCCGCTGTCTCCCAGGCTTTTCGCGATATATTTCAAATTGCGTCGACCGAGTTACAACGCTCAGTTACAACACTCTCACCGATGTCAGTCGTGTTTCTACTTTTATAGACTTTTAGAAACCGGACAGAATCACGGCATATTTTACCCCGCGTTTGGGTGGCTTACCGGTTTCAGTTCCGCCGGGTCTATGCTTTGCATAGGTCGGTGATTTTCTCGTCAACGGCTTGGGCCGCCTCGAAGAGGGCCGGCAGGCCTTCCGCGTTTTCGGATTCCAGCGTCTTGAATAGCTCAGCAATCTCCACGCTCAAATTGGTTAAGTGCCCCTCGATCGATTTGATCGCGTCCGCTTCGGACTCCGTGCGTGGCCCGCCAGAGTCAAATAAGCGCGCCTCTTCCCTGGAAAGCTCACCCACTTCGCATCCCAGGTATAAATCCGCAATCCAAACCTCCCAAGCCTTTCCCTCGCACCGGAGTTGCCAATCCTCCGCAAGTCCTTCGGCCTGGGTATCGCGAGCGGAAGCTTTCTCGAACTCCTCCCATTCCTGCTCTTCGCCCTCGACCACAAGCCAGACCTTGTAGGGCCGCGGATGCTCATGCTCTCGACCTTCTTCGGTCAACCTGACGTAGTCGTGCTTCTCGTGGCAGACCTTGCAGACCGGATAGTGATCCCACTGGCTGTCCGCGAAGATGGGCTCGCACTCGTCCTCTTTGGCGTGTTCAGGGAGACAATCCACGCAGTAGATCCCCCCGTCATAGACCTGTGCATTGCCCGTAGAAATTTGAGGTAGACACCGCCGGGAACGGCTGAAATGCTGGGGGCATGATAATTGCATG
>JAHEOI010000035.1 GCA_018610125.1 Verrucomicrobiota bacterium | reverse complement strand
CCCTTTGGCTCGCTGACGCCGGACGGCCTGCTGCTGCTTTCTCAGCTCGGATCGCTGCTGCTGATAGGCCCTCGAAGCTCTTCCAGACGCCTGCTGCGGTTGCTCGGTCGGTTGGGCCTCGCGCAACGACAATGAGAGCCCGGTCAATTCCGGCGGCTCTGAAACCAATGACGGACTTGCCGTCGAGAGCGTCATCTTGACATCCTTCCAATCCTCCCCGGAAGTCTGTCGAATGGAAGCCAAATATTCGAGGTTCACCGTGTCACGCGATGCGGGACCTCGAAGATTGTAAGAGGGAGACCATGTGGCATTTTCCACGAGGTAGCGCAGCTCAAACGCACCCCCGGTGTTATCGACTTCAACCCAAACAACGGCTTCATGCTCGGCCTTCGAAGAGCTTTTGGTTAGCTCCTCACGCTCACGCCGAACCTTTTTGAGCTCCTCCTCGAGATCTTCTTTGTCAAATTGAAGCGACAACCGCTGTTGGCTGATCCTTTTATGCTCTTGGAATAGAAACTGAGTGATCGTTTGCAGCGCCTTGCCGTCAAGCACACCGTGACTGAGGTCCCATTCAGCCGACGGCGCGGTGAAGTCTTCGAGCTTGTTCACCAAGCCCGCTTGCTCACCAAGAGCCTCTCGCTTGCTCTCGATCTCTCGAATTCGGCGCTCAAGCTCCTTAATTTGCGAATCCAGCTTACGGACCTGACTTCGGATGTCCTCCCGAACCGGCCTGGTGCGATACCGCACCGACCGCACCGTCAGATCACCCGCCGACTCGGCGTAAATGCTATCCCCCACCACCTCGGCAGGCAACGCCTCAACGACCACATGCTGCAGCCCTTTCGCCTCGGACAGCTCGATCACCCGACTCACCATCGCCTGCCCTCGATAAACCGTGACCGCATCCAGGTTCCCTTTGGTGCGAATCGGCGCCTCGACCCCTCTGAGGGTCGAGCTCGTGAACGTCAAGAGACCGGCGACAAGAATAAGCCGGCCAGCCAGTAGACGCCCCTTGACACCTCGCCTCGAAACAAGAAAGCCATTAGAATTTGAAGGCACACCGTTCATAAAATTAAGAGGTCAGATAACAAGCTCTCGGCAAAAAATGCCCGTGTGAAAAGCCTAAGGATTCTCTTCCATCGGCGCAATCGAAAAGGTGCGGCGTTGCCGATAGTTCCGGTTCAAACAATCACGGCTATTTATCCTTCGTTTCCCATTTGGCGACAAAAAATCTCAATGGCTCGTCGCTCGTATTACGAAGACCGTGACGGTCCCCCGGCTCGACGTACATGACATCCCCTTGCTTGGCTGGGAACGATTCCCCATTAAGGAACCACTCGCCGGAGCCCTTTGTCAGAACAAGAAACTCCTCTCCCGGATGCTTATGAGTCGGATGAAGGGCTTTACCCGCCTTGATTTTCGCCGCCCCCGCAAAGACGTTGGCGGAATGTTTGGAATCCCCGTCCACAAAGATCCCCATCTTCCCCCAATCACCGGTGACTTTGCGTGCCTCGTCTGACCGGATGATCCCCGATTCGAGCTGCCCCTCATCCCCTTCCGAAGGTTCATCCTTCGCGGCCTTGGCCCCAGAAGCGAGCCAGCTCGCCGACAATAACACACCGATAAGGACGGCGCCGGTAACCAAAATGCATTGACGTTGGCTCATGGATCACTCTACTCTTCCCCCTTATTAATATCAACGGGGCGCTCCTTCACTGCTTTCAGTAAGAAATTTTTTCCTTCTTGTCATGAGCCTGATCGTGTTAGTCATAAAGAAACGATACGCAGGCTGAAAAGAGTATTATGAAGCATCATCTCAAACACTTACCGACGGCGTGCGTCCTGTTCGGACTGCTTGTGAATCCGTTTGCCGAGACACAAGGGGCGAGCTCCGACTTCTCCCAAGAGGCTCAAAAGTGGCGCCGCAACGATCGGATTATCGATCTCCATATGCATGTCGGCGATTCCAAGGAGCGTTTGGAGCGGGCCGTCAAAATCATGGATCGGGCAGGCATTGGGATCGGAGTCAATCTCAGTGGTGGTACCGTGACCCCGCTGGAAGGCGAAAAGCCCTCCGCGTTCAAGCGTCGCAAGCAACTTAAGGATAAGCTCTACCCGCAGCGGTTTGTTCACTACATGAACCTTGATTATTCGAAATGGGATGACGCCGACTTCAGTAAGCACGCGGTCCGGCAGATTGAAAAGGGCCATCGTTTGGGGGCGGCCGGCCTGAAGATTTACAAGCGGCTCGGTCTCTTTCTGAAAAATGAAGAGGGAGAGCTGGTCGCGGTCGATGACCCCAAGCTGGATCCGGTCTGGGAGCGATGCGGTAAGCTGGGCATGCCGGTGTCCATACACACGGCCGATCCGAAAGCATTCTGGCAGCCTTACAACAAAAGCAATGAGCGATGGGCCGAGCTTAAGGATCATCCGAGCTGGTGGTTTGGCGACTCGGAAAAGTATCCTTCAAGGGAAGCGCTTTTGGCCGCCAGGAATCGCGTCGTCGCTCGGCATCCCGATACGACGTTTGTCTGCCTCCATTTTGCCAACAATCCGGAATCGATCGATCAAGTCGCACGCTGGCTTGAGGAACATCCCAACATGAAGGTGGACATTGCCGCACGCGTGCCGGAATTGGGACGCCATGAGGCTCGAAAAGTGCACAAGCTCTTCAAGCGGTTTGAGGATCGCATTCTCTTCGGCACCGATTTCATGGTTTACGACCGTCTTATCCTCGGTTCCAGCGGCAAAGGCGAGAACCCGACCAATGACGACGCCGTAAGCTTCTTTCAAAAGCATTGGCGCTGGTTTGAGACCTGGGACAAAGACTTCGAGCACATGACCCCGATTCAAGGAGATTGGACGATCGATGGGATCCACCTCCCCGACTCGACCCTGCGCAAGGTCTATTTCGACAATGCCAGAAAGCTGCTCGCGGGGTCACTGCCGACTCCCATTCTAAAAGCCCATCGAATCGCGAACGATTTCTCCCCCGATGCCGCCACGGCTCAATCCGTCTGGGACAAAGCCGAGCCCGTCTGGATCGATTACGAATCAAAGACGGTTACCCCGCGTCCGCGGCTTTCGACAACAGTACGCGCGCTTTGGTCTGCCAATGCCCTTTACTTACGCTACGAGTCCCCGTATACCGAGCTCACTACCTTCCAGCCCCCAAAGCTCGATTCGGAACGGATCGGTCTCTGGGAAAAAGATGTCGTCGAAGCCTTTATCGGGAGCGATCCAAGCCGACCCAAGAAGTACAAGGAGTTTCAGACCGCCCCGACCGGAGACAAGCTCGATCTTAGCCTGGAGTTGCCGGATCGCGACTTTGACTGGAGCAGCGGCTTCAGAACGGACGTCGTCGTCAACGAATCAAAAAAGCGCTGGATCGCGGAATGGCGTATTCCGTTTTCCGCATTTGATAAGACACCCAAGTCGGGCGACCGCTGGCTGATCAATTTGTACCGATGTGACTACGCCAATAATGCCTTAATGGCCTGGAATCCGACGCTCAATCCCAATTTTCATACGCCCGAGCGCTTTGGAAGGCTGGCGTTTGAGTCAAGCCACCCCGACAAGGCCGATTAGGCTCACGAATCCAAAGCAGAAGGGGGACCGAGATCAAATTTATCGCGGGCTTAGAAACCAGTTGCGAGCTGATATCAACATTTGCAAATGTTCGCGCACGGATAAGCAAAGTCGAAGCGGCTGCCAGCCGCTTGTTTTGCTCCTCTTTATGGTGCCGGAATTTTTGCAAAGACCAATATGGTTCGAAGTGCCTCGGCTTCCGATCAGCAGTGTCTCCTATGCGGCGAAACCGCAGAAGTCTTTTCCGCCTTTATCGAAAAGGCGTATGGGGTACACGTTGACCGACTCTACTGGCAATGCCCCAACTGCCGATATCTCTTTCTCGATCCCAATCTTCGATTAAGCCCCGAACGAGAAAAAGCCCGGTATCAGGAGCACAACAACGATCCCACCGACCCCGGCTACAGGGCTTTTTTAGGCCAAGTCTGGCATCCCTTGGCCGAAAGGCTGAATCGGGGTACGGTCGGGTTGGATTATGGCTGCGGCCCGGGATCCCCGCTGCGCGGGATGGCTGCCGAGCAAGGGTTACAGCTCTTTGAATACGATCCCTTCTTTGCTCCGGATGACACCGTTCTCGATCGAGCCTACGATTTTCTCGTATGCACCGAGGCCCTCGAGCACTTCTATCACCCGTACCAAGATTTGCGGCAATGGAGTCGGATTCTTCGTGCCGATGCTTGGATCGGGATCATGACCGCTCTCTTGGAGAATCCAGCGCAGTTTACCGAATGGTCCTACCGAAAAGACCCGACCCACGTCGGCTTCTTTCAACCCGCGACTCTCCATTGGATCGCCGACCACTTCGGTTGGCAGCTCGAGATTCTATCGGCAAGGGCTGCCTTGTTCCAAACTGCTTGAGAAGCCAATGCTGCTCTGCCACACTGGCCTGATAAAAGAATCTGCCGAGAATGGCCGACGATTCGAATCCCGAGGTATTAAATCGGCTCCCAAGCGAGCGGGCCGTTTATCTGCTCCTGATTCAAGTGGGAAACGCGTTCTCGATAGATTTGGGGCGCGCCGGCACTCATTCGGTCCATCCCGGGTTTTACCTCTATCTCGACCACGCGTCGGAACCCGGCGGCCTCCAATCCCGTATCGCCGACCACCTGCAACGCCATACCCCGCAAGGATGGCACCTTGACACATTATTGAGTCAGGCTCAGGTGCTGGAAGTCTGGTATACGCCCGGACCTCGCCGGATGCTCAAGCATTGGAGTGAATTGCTCCAGGATTCATCTCGATTCCAAACCGCAATTCGCCACTTCGGGGTCTCGGAATACCATCGCTCTCGAATCACACACCTGTTCTTTACCAAACGCCGGCCCAAATTCGACGGGTTCGCGGCATGGATGCACGAGGTCTTTGGTACCGACCTCGAAATCCTCCGAGTAACGCTAACCGAGGCCGACGCTTAATGTCCCTGCGTTGCACCACGACAACGAAAACGTCGGCAGCCACGACAAAATTTGGGACGGCCGTCTCAAGTTTTGTCGTCGGTTGAATTCGGATCACCCCCTTATTACCGTTGTTGCCTCCTCCGAAACCGAGCCGCTACCGGACCGATTGGCGACACAGCAGTCTGCACCGTCACTTAGGCTCGCTTGTCTCCGTGTGCCACTCCAGCCATTCACGGGGCGGCGTCTCGTCCCGACCATAATTTCCAAGGCGGAATACATGCTCGCGGTAATGCAGCACATCGAGGACAGCAAGGCTTTGCACGGCACGGAGCGTCATCAGCTCCTCACAGATTTGCTCGGCATCCTGTAACAATTCGCCCATGACGCGAAGTCCGTCTTCTTCCACTTCCTGGCCAAGCTCACTCCAGCGATTCAAGGCATCCGCCACGCCCCATACGTTGTGCCGCACCGCTCGCCACGCAGTATTCCGCTCCATCTTCCCTCCGAAGCCATATCGTTGCCAATATCGCCGAAACGTCCGCTTCATGAACGGTCTCGGCATGAGCTTCCCGGATCGAGGGGGCTCCTCGGCGACGGATCGAAACACCTCTTTTAGGACCGTATGCGCTGATAGCCGGGAACGAACACCGCGATAATCGGCAAAGTATGCGATTGCGGCAGCTCGACGATGTTGAGCTTCGTTAAAGGCATCCGAGGAGAGGCCGACCGCCGTAGCCGCTCTTTCGAGAAGTCTGTCATTCATCAGCCTCCGAAAACGACGCATTTCCGCGCGTCCCCGACGCAGATGCCGCTCAATCTCTCGAGAGACATCGACATCCAAATCCAAAAACGCGCGATCCTCCTCAAGCTGAGGCCGAGCCTTCATCGGCTCCTCGCCGGGCAAGCTCAAACCGAGGTATTCCGGATCGACCTGCACGCGAAGGCGAAGGCTGGCCAAGACCACCGGCAGTCTTACCCGATTGATTTTTCGCACGGCGGTTCGAAAGTCCCCTTGAGCGGCATCCAAGCGATTGCTCCTCATCGCGGGCTGACGGATCTCACGCACCGATATGGCAATCCACTGCACCAGCCACCGGATGCCACGCATGGCCACGAGCATAAGGAATGCAGGCAAAAAGAGCGCCCTTCCACCCGCGAGCCATGCCTGATAAAATGAATAGAGATTGACAACCCGATCCTCCTTCGGTCGCTTATCCATCGGATAGGTACCGAAAATGCGCCGAATGATGAGCTGTCGGTCCTCCTGCATTCGCCTGAGGACTTTCTCACCGAAACGCTCCCGCACCTGCCGATCACGATCCGGATCGCAATCGAGGAAATGCAGCACTGTAAAGGCGGTGCTGACATACATCTTCTCATCCTTCCGCGCTTTCTTTTCACTCTTTTCGTCAAATTCACCCTCCCGATTGAGCCATTGCTCGTAACGACGCCGTTGCTCCTCGCTATATCGATCCAGGGCGGCCAACGGTATCGCGTTGCGATTATACTCGACGAGGGCTACTGCCACGGCATGGACACAAGCCCGACTGATGAAATTGAACCAAAGGTAGGGGCCGCCGAACATGCTTTGCTGCCGCCGCAGATCAAGCTTAGACAACGCCTGCTGCTGCTTTGCATCGACACGTCGGGATTGAGCCAACAGTTGGTTGATCGCCGGACTTCCCAGCAACTGACTCGTGATACGCGTGTCGGAGTGCGTGAACATTGCCCCATCGAGCCAGTCCCGACAGAGCAAGACCAATCGCTCGATCGACTCCGAGATCGGCTCGGACCTATCCGACCAGTCTGCCGATCCCAAAGCCTTGCGGATTCGTTGCTTGAAGACCTCAATGTTTTGATGGGTCACATCGGTCGAGTCACTCTTGTCGCGATTGACCCCAAACACACGCTCGTAAAGGATCCCGGCATCCCGATCAAGGTCGCGAGTACGGATAACCTCGGTCAATGAAAGGTACTTTGCCTCGGCCGAGCGCTCGTAAAACTCGGTCGCTTCCCGCCCAAGTCGCTTCATCCACAAACCAAGCGCTAAAACGACGATGGATACCGATCCCAGCACCAAAATGGTCACCCCAACATATCGTTTAAGGAAATCCTCGAGTGGCTGCAGAAACTCCATTGCTGTGAGCATCAGGCCAAGCTGCACCAGTAAGAAGGCGCCACCGAACAAGGCCAAGCGATACGCCGGGCGAAAGGAGCTATTCACCAGCATCGTGCCGACCCGATCCACAAACTGAGAAGGCGTCACCGTCCCGTACAAGTCCGCCACCCAGAACCAAGCATCGTGATAGCGCTTCAAGGTGGTCGCCGACTTGCGCGCCGTGGCGGCCACGAGCTCGGCGTCGCTCATTTCGTCCCCCACATGCGGAACGAAACTTGAGATAATCGGGAGCCAGCGCAACGGGGCACGCGAGAACGTGCGAACGATGCCGGCAAACTGTTGCAAAAGCTCCTCATCCAGTGTCGCCTCAATATCCGAAGCCTCGGCATTGGCAAGCTTCTGTAGCAGTGGGCGGGCCGGCATTTCCCTGCCCATCCCCGCGGACTCGGTCGACACAAACCTCGTCGTGAGCTGCGCGGATTCAATCCCTTTCTCGAGAATTGCGAGTCGCTGAGCGACAACCGTCGCTCGTTCATCTTCTTCGGCCTCTCGCAGCGTCTGCCACCACCAATGACGAATTTGGATCCGCAAGCGGGTAATGTCCCAGGTCAGGCTTCCCCCGGCCTCCCGAAGCCGATTCAGCTCCTCACGAGTGGGATAGAGAATGATATTACGATTGAGCAGTGCCGCATACCGTGGTGCGAGTCGATCCAAGCCTCTGGCCAAGAGACCGAAGCCGCGGGCCAGGCGTAGCAGCGGCCTGAGTAAGCGGATGTAGCGAACCAGTCTCGGAAGCCGCAAGAAACGGCCCACACGTCCCCATCGGACCGAATCGGCCGGACTTCCCGCTTGCAATCCCAGTGTTAGGAGTCCGATCGGAATGGAGGGAATGAAATCGATCAAAAAGTGCCGGCGAAACCAAAATCCCTTCTCACTGACACAGGCCAGCTTGGTCCCAAACTCAGCCAGAAAGATGAAGCACGCGGCACTGTCGATAAGATGGAACGTGACGATCGTGCTGCGCGACCAGCCCGGATACAGCCACTCCAATAACATGAGGCCGAGAACGAGACAGATAAGAAACAGGATTAAGCGTTCGCCAAAGGCGACGAAGCGACTGCCAAAGCGAGATTCGAGCTGATCCTGAAGCTCCCGCTCTTGCGATTCGGCCCGAATACGCCGGAGCTTGCGTGATAGCCTCTTTCGGCGGGCACCGCGCTCGGTCTCGATATGGTTTAAGTGCCATTGAAGATCGTCCCGTACAACGGCGAGTTGCTCGGCAGCGGGACCGGGCTGAAATTCATCGACCTGAGCCAGGACAACGTCGGCCTGGTCGACCAGCGATTTTGTCCAGGCATTCCGCGTTTCCACCGAAAGGGTCGCCGAAGCGACGGCCTCTTCCAATTGCCGGCGCAGATCCTCCTTAAGCGGCGCAAGTCGCTGAACATGTTTCCGAGGCCAATGATGATGCTCGGCCGCGGCAAGCTGATGACGGGAAGTGCGAAGCATGCGGTCAAAGCACCGCTTGGCATCGGCAGCCGAATCCTCGTTTCGGACGCTTTCCTCCCAACGCTCCCCGGCCCGGTCAAGCAACCGATCCAGCAACTTGTCACCCTTCTCAACACCATCAGTGACACCCATTTGCTGACATAGGTAGCGCCAACGGCGCACCTCAGCCGCCTGACGGAAAATATCGGTCTCTTGTTTTTTGGTTTTGTCGTCGCTGTCACGCACCAGCGTTACAAGCTGCGCTTCAATCTCCGCCAGAGCCTTGGCCCGTTCCCCCGTGCCGAGAGAATCATCATCCATCAGCTCATCGAGCCGCTGACGAAGCTCGTGGATGGTGTCGGCCTGGAATTGATTCGTCGTGTTTGCAGACATGATGAAACCGTGACAGCAGCCTTTTTCTTCGAAACCGATGGTTCACGTGTGTGGCGACGCTTGTATGTGCTTTTTTGTTTCGGCTCGCATAAGGCCTGGTCGCCTGTCAAGCTATTTCGCGGCGAGGCATCGCCTAACCGCCTAACCGAATTCCCAAGACCGGGACCAAGGCAGCGGCAAAGCCCTTGACTCGGCATCCTTCCCTCGACCACACTGGAAACATGACTCAGCCCGCAAATATAACCCGGCGAGAATTCCTAAGGAATGGAGCAACGGCAATGGTCGCAGGGATGGCACCGATGGTTGTCCCTTCGCATGGATTCGGGGTATCGGGAAAGCCGGGTGCCAACGACCGCATCCGACTCGCAGGAATCGGCGTTGGACGCCGTGGAAGCACGCTGCTTGAGAGGTTTGCCGGCTTTGAAGAAGTCGATATAGTGGCCGTGGCCGATGTGGATCGCAAGCAGGCCGAACAGATGGCCAACACCCACAATGCCAAAGCCTACCACGATTACCGCCGAATTCTTGACCGAGATGACATTGACGCCATCGTGACGGCCACCCCGGACCATTGGCGGGCTCTGGTATGCATTCATGCATGCCAGGCAGGTAAAGATGTCTATGCCGAAAAACCGCTCACATTGACGATCGCGGAAGGGCGTCAAATCGTCGAAGCAGCCCGAAAGTACGATATTGTCTTCCAAACCGGAAGCCAGCAGCGCTCGATGCCTGCGAACCACCACGGGTGTGAGCTCATTCGCAATGGTCGCCTAGGCAAGGTCCGGAAGGTTATCGCCCACAACTATCCGAGTCCGTGGCTTAACGGGTTGCCGGGCAAGCCGATCCCAAAACGTCTCGATTGGGAAGCGTGGTGCGGTCCGGCCGAGGTGATACCTTATGACCCGAATCTCGAGAGGCCGCGTGCCAACCCGGGATGGATTTCCTTTCGGGCCTTCTCAGGCGGCGAGATGACCGGGTGGGGAAGTCACGGCTTCGATCAAATTCAATGGGCCTTGGGAATGGACACCTCCGGGCCGGTCGAGATATGGACCGATGACGCCACATTTGCTCCGCCGCTCTATACCGAGCCGAAAGGGAGAAGCGATGGCGAAAAGGCCACAAGTTCCCCCAAGGTTTACATGCGCTACTCAAACGGGGTCGAAATGGAGCTCGCGGACGCCCCACCCGGCGGAGGCATTTTCATCGGTGAGCATGGTCGCATCACGATCGGGCGCAATTCATTGGAGTCGGACCCACCAGAGCTGATCGAAGAGCCGCTCAAAAACAAGCAGGTCCACCTCTACAAAAGCGATAACCATTACAAGAATTGGCTCGATTGCATCAAATCACGCGAAACGCCGATAGCAGAGGCTGAGACCGGTCATCGGTCCGCGACTATTTGCCACTTGGCAAACAACGCCCGCCGGGTGGGACGTCGGCTCCAATGGGATCCTCAAAAGGAAATCTTTGTCGGCGAGAATGATGCACCGTACCTGCTGGATTATCCGCGACGGCGAGGCTATCAGCTCCCGGAAGCCATTTAAAGCTCCGGAAAGCAATCCTTATTCGCCTCGCCACAGATCCCTTGAGGCCCCCAAACATTGGAAGGGGGCCCCCTTCTGCATTGACGGTCTGAGCGTGATGGCCCCGGGATCAAGGCCGAGTTTGGTCGGTTTCCCGAATCTCGCGGAGCCGTGATCTCATTCGTTTCAGACGCTGAGGGTGCTCTTCGGCAAGATTGTTTTGCTCCCCCGGATCCTTGGCCAGATTGTAAAGGGCGTAACGGTGGCCCGCCTTTTTTTGGTAGGTCTTACTCCCCACCGCCTTTTTCGTACCGAAGTCGAGCAGTTTCCATTTCCCGACGCGCAAGGCCAACTGGTTGCCGCTGTTGTTTTGTTGGACCACATGATCGCGTCCCGGCGCCCCTGCTTTTCCTAACAACGCCGGCAGCACATTGAAACTGTCCGGAGCGGCATCCTCGGGAAGGTCCTGTCCAGCCAGCGCCGCGAGGGACGCAGCCAAATCGACCGTGCTGACCATCTTGTCCGAAACATCGGACTCGATCGTCCCGGGCCAATACGTAATGAATGGGGTCCTTGTGCCGCCCTCGAATATACTGTATTTACCGCCACGATAAGGACCCGCCGGCTTATGATCGCCCAACTTTTCCACGGCCCCATCCTTGTAACCATCGTCGAGCACCGGCCCGTTGTCAGAACAAAATACGATCAACGTCTCCTTGCTCAGAGCCAACCGATCAAGCGTGTCGAGAATCTCACCAACACACCAATCGAGCTCAAGGATGGCGTCCCCTCGATACCCGAGTCCGCTCTCCCCTTGAAAGCGCGGATGAGGCATACGCGGGACATGAATATCGTGAGACGAGAAGAACAGGAAAAACGGATCTTCCTGATGCCTTTCAATCCACTCATTTGAGCGCTCCACCCATTCCGGAGCGAGCTCTTCATCGAGCCAACGTGCCGAGTACCCACCCGCCATGAAGCCGATCCGACCAATCCCGTTATGGATCGTCGCATTGTGCCCGTGCGACCAATCCATTTTCAAACGATGACGATGACTCCGACCGGTCGGCTGGTCATTCGGATTGCTCCCTTGTACTACCAACGGATCCTCGGGATTGAGGTCTTTAACGCGATGGTTTTCGACATAGACACTTGGAACACGGTCATTCGTGTTTGGCAGTAAGAAACTATAATCGAAGCCGATCTCGAGCGGCCCCGGCTTGATGACGCCATTCCAATTGGGGGCATTGCCGGAACCGAGGCCAAGATGCCACTTGCCAATGACGGCTGTCGCATACCCGGCATCATCCAGCAGCGAGGCCAAGGTCGTTCGCCCGGTGTCTATCAACGCGGTACCGTTGATGCCGCTTATTCCGCTTCCGCGCTTTCGAAAGGCATATTGCCCCGTCAGCAATGAATATCGGGTCGGGGTACACGTCGAAGCCGAACAATAGCCGCTGGTAAACCTGAGCCCTTCCTCGGCGAGCCGGTCGATATTCGGTGTGCTAAGCTCGGTCGCTCCATAACTGGAGAGATCCCCATAGCCCAAGTCATCGGCCAGGATCACGATGATATTCGGTTTCTTGGCGGCCTTATTCGATTTCTCGGCGGCCTCGGCGGCGCCCGCAACGACAAGCACCAATACTAAGAGACCAATTGACTTAATCACCTTCATCATTTGCCTGTTTTAACGATTTGTCTTGAACGATTTCCATCCTGCCCCATGCCAATCCTTTCGCTTTGACCCAGCGCTTCACTCCTTGTCGCTTTCGGCCGCCCGCTCACGCATTGCTTCGATCGCCTTCCGCTCGGCCTCCGCATCGAAATCAGGGTTGGGCTCGTCCGGCACCGGCGCTTTCACTTGTCTCCGCCACGCCTTAAGGCGAGAGAGCAACATCTGTGTCTTTGCGGGCCGCTCTTCAGCCAGGTTGGTGGTCTCACCGATATCTTCAGCCAGATTGTACAGCTCCAACGCCCCATCCTCGAAATATTGGTGCAGCTTCCACTTGCCGAGACGGATGATGCTGCACGGACGGGTTCGGAACAACGGATCGCGCTGCTCGTCATAGACGCTATAAGATTGCAAGTAAGCCGGGAAATGCCAGAAGATGGGGCGTTTGCCGAAGGTATCGATATCGCCCCGCAGGAGGGGTAATAGACTGACCCCATCCAATGGCTGATCTTCGGGCATTGGAGCCCCCGCGATCTCGCAAAGGGTCGGGTAAAGATCGACCCCGATTATCGGCTCGTCGCTCTTCGTGCCGGGCTCCACCACCCCGGGCCATTTCACGAAGAACGGCACACGGATCCCTCCCTCGTAGTAGGTCCCTTTATAACCCTTGAGCGGCGCCATATCCGTCGCCGGGCCGTATCCCCCATTGTCGGAGTAAAAAATGACGACTGTATTCTTGACCAGTCCGAGCTCCTCAAGCGTGGTTTGAATACGTCCGATGCCATCATCCACGGCCTGGATCATGGTCGCCATGGCCACGTGATCGTGCAGCTCCCCCTCCGGCTTGCTCCGGTACTTGGAAAGAAGCTCTTTCTTGGCATCGAGCGGGGTATGGACCGCAAAGTGCGTGAGATAAAGCGCCCATGGGCGTTCCTGATTCGCGCGGATGAACTCAACGGCCTCCTTGGTCAGTCGATCGGTCAGGTACTCCCCTTCGGGGGCATCTTCGAGTCCTGGGACATTGCCATGCGGCGGGTAATAACCGTTCGGCGGGCTCCCGGAATGGGTCCCGCCAATATTCACGTCGAATCCATACGGTCGCGGGTTGTCTGAAAGGTGCCACTTCCCCATCGTTGCAGTGGTATAGCCCACGCCCTGGAGCCGATGGGCCCATGTCTCAATGGACGGATCCAAGGTTCGCTTACCGGGAATATGCTCCAATCGACGATGTTTCGCATTCCCACGCGGGCGAGTGCCCACATTGAATATCTTGTGCCGGGGGGTATATTGACCGGACAACAAGCAGGCCCGCGCCGGAGCACAGTTTGCGGCACAGGAATACGCATCGGTAAAGACCATCCCCTGAGAGGCAAGCTTATCCAGGTGGGGGGTCTCATAGAAGTCACTTCCCATGTAGCCGGTGTCACGCCACCCGAAATCATCCAAGTAAATGAACAGGATGTTCGGCTTCTCCCCTGCGCGCGCCGGCACAATGGCCCATGCGAGAACGATCATCAGTATCGCTCCGAGGAAAAGCGTCTGTTGAAGCGTTTGTCGGTCTTCTTTCCGCTTCATGCGACTTCGTTTATTGAATTACGACAACTCCGGAAACGCCTCTTTGAGGTCCAATCGATCCCCGGCCGTTGTCTGCAGCTCCAAGAGCTGATCGAACAACCGACGCACGGTATCTCGATATTGGGCTTCGTCAGCGAGATTGTTCAGCTCTTCCGGATCGTTCGCCAAATCGAACAGCAAGACCTTGGGCGCTTTTGGATAGAGAATAAGCTTAAAGCGCCCGTCGACGATCGCCCTTTGATGCTCTCGATAGCCGCCATAGATCGATTCATATTGGCTCTCGCGGTCACCGCGAATCAACGGCATCACACTTTTGAACTGAACATATTCCGGGATAGGCTGCCCGGCCAATTCCAAGCTGGTTGCCATCGCGTCCTGAAGGTATATCCGCTCATCAATTGTCTCGCCCTCGGGAATTCCAGGGCCGATGATAAAGAATGGGACTCGCATGGAATGCTCGAACAGGTTCTGCTTACCCATTAGTCCATGATGCCCGACCGCCAGTCCATGGTCGGCAGTGAAAATTATATAAGTGTTCTCAGCCTTCCCGGTCTCTTTCAAAGCCTCCAAAATCCGACCTATCTGCTCGTCCATGTGAGAAATGATCGCGTAATACTCCCGCCGATTGACCCTGATTGCATATTCAGTGCGCGGCATCGGTGCCAGGCGTTCATCCCGCAGATTCCACGGGGACCCCATCGGCTTCCGGTAGGGATACTTCGCCATAAAGTTTTCCGGAATCGCGATCTCATCGACCGCATATTGGTTGACAAACCGTTCCGGAGACTGCCGGGGATCATGCGGCGCATTGAATGCCAGATACATGAAAAACGGCTTTTGCTTTTCCGATGCCTGGTCAAGAAAGGTTTCCGCGTCATCGGCAAGCACTTCGGACCAGTGCTTGCCACCCTTCCAGTAGCCTCCATACTTGCGGTCCCAAGGATCCCAAGGGTCCGGTTCTCCAACCTTGGGTCGATTGTAACCCTCCGAGGTTTGATTCGGCATGCCGGGACGCACGTGGGTGACATGGTGGAATGACTTTTTGGCGGATAATTCCGGCACGTGCCACTTACCCGAGAAATAAGTTTCGTAGCCGGCCTCCTCCATCCGCTTTGACCAGACCCGTCCTCCCTGACGCTCCTCTTCCATGTTCAAGCGTCGACTTCGCCAGAGGAAACGCCCGCTGTTAAGCATGGTTCGGCTCGCCACACACACGGCACCTCCCCAGGCGCCCATGTTGTAAGCCCGAGTGAAGCTCAGCCCTTGGGATGCGAGTCGATCCAGATGGGGGGTCTCCACCACGGTGTGATTCATCATTCCCAACGCCTCCCAGCAGAGATCGTCAGCAAACACGAACAAGATATTCGGACGGTCCGATTGGGTGGCCCCGTTATCATTCGAGCCGCCGTCCGGAGCCGATAGGCCATGGGCCGCTGTCCCAAGCGCGACGAGCAGGGCCAATGCCCTCATTGCTGCTACCGCCCAAATGGTCAAAGCGCTTTGTTGTCGCATACGTATTTTCTCCGAATTTCGTCATTGGCAAAGTCCCGCCTCATCCCAATCCATTGGATGGCATTCGGCGGATCACGACGGCGAGTGTAAGGAGCATGCCCATCTGCCGCAATAAAAAAGGCGTTGGGCAACGGGGATTTCTCGATCAGGCGTTAAGTGGTGTGGGAAAGAGGCAGATTCGGCAATCTTTACCCCGTGAAATACAGGACAGGCCGCAGGCCTGCCTGGGCGTTGCAGACACGGCAAATCGACGATGGTCAAAGTCAAAGTAAATGGGGAACTTGGTTTCACGGGGTAAGATACAGCAGACCAGGCGGTCTGCATTACGTAGCGCAGGCTGTCGAGCCTGCTGTGTCGCAGGCTTTCGACCTCGTCCTTCCGGCCAATCTCACCGCGGGGCATGCGCCGGCGCCTTTTCCGCGCCGACGTAGTCAAACCTGTCCCATGGCTGCTTCGGATTAGGCTTGTAGCGCGGGGCGGCGTCGACTTTTGGCATCGTTTCGATAACCGACCAGAGCGCCTCTTTGGCCGCCTTCGCTTCGGGATCGTCGCTATCGATCAAGTTCTTCTCCTCCCACGGATCGTTTTGCATGTCGTAAAGCCGAATCGGTTTTCGGTCCTTGCTAACCCAGAGCTTCCACCGCTTGTTCCGGATGACCCGATCATCATATTGTTGAGCGGGTACGACTCGATTGTTTTGAAATTTCGCGGGGTGCCCGCCTTGAGCATAGATCCATTGACGCGGTGATTCCTCAGCCTCGCCCAGGATGACAGGAGCAATCGAGTGCCCATCGACAACCCATTTCTGCGACGGCTCGGTCCCGGCGAGCTCGGCAAAGGTCGGCAGCATATCCGTGAAGTCGGTCAAGGCATCGGTCACGACGCCCTGAGGAACGAGCCCTGGACCCCGGACGATAAACGGCATCGCGACACCGGCCTCTCGCATTTCGGCTTTTGCGCCACGCACCTTATGGCCATTCCGAATCCCGGTCTGCCCCCCCATCGTGCCATTATCCGTAGTGAAGATGAAAATGGTCCGTTTTCGAAGTCCGAGCCGATCGAATGTATCGACCAGCTTGCCGACAAGCTTATCCGTGTATCGAAGCATCGCCTTGAATTTGCCTTCGCTGCCCTGGGCATTCGGCTCGTCCGGTGTCGTTACAAGCGGTCCATGGGTCAGGCACATGGGATAATAAAGGAACATCGGCTTATTCCGGTTCTCTTTTACGAAGTCGATAAGGAAGTCATTGAAAATCGTCGGTCCATACTCATCTTCGTAAGTCCGGCTTGTGAGACCCTGATGGATGTAAGGATCCCAATATCGGACATGCGACTTCGGATTCCCGCCTTCACCGCCGGTCCAGACACACCACCGATCAAAGCCGGCCTCGTCGAGCGCCTTCGGCTCCACACGAAAGTCATCGATCTGCCACTTCCCGGCGATGGCTGTCGCATAGCCGGCTTGCCGAAGCACTCGTGCGAATGAGGCGTTGCGAGCGGGATCAAAGTGGGCGCCACTTCCCCACCTCGGGACATCGAAGTGATTCGTCCAGCCGTTGCGAAACGGATACTGACCGGTTAGGAGCGTGACACGCGTGGGCGTGCATTGGGGCATCGACCAAGCATTCGTGAAGCGCATCCCTTCCCTTGCCAAACGGTCGATGTTCGGGGTCTCAATCTTCTCGGCGCCATAAGCCGAGATCCATTCCTTGCCGAGATCATCGACCATGATAAAGACAATGTTTGGCTGCTCAACCTCGGCCCCGGACGCGGACGCGCCCGACACTCCCGTAAACGCCGCATTACAGATAACCGCGGCCGATACGGCCGCGGTTCGAATGCTCGACCATTTCATGATTCATCTCCTGCTCAAAACCAAGCCGAATTGCGGGCCCGAATTCCCCTTTAAATCCCGCCAAACAGATCCTTGTATTCTTCCGGATCAAAGGCATAATGCAGACTGGCCCACGCAAAATCGCGGCTCCCGACATGCTTATTATTGAATTTATCGCCCGGATCATCGATCTCCGCAATCTTAATCGTGCGGGGATCGACCCACTTATGGAGCTCGGCATGGCCATCGGCAAACCCGAAGGTACTGGCATTGTTATGGAAGATTGCAGGGGCATCGATCCACCGCCCTTTGAAGCCGGAGCCCGGATTAATAATCCATGACCCGATGTTGTAGCCCCGGGTATCGGCTTCTTCAACGAAGACATATTTCTTTGCGGGATTGGGGATCTCATTCATCTGGGTTACCGATATCTCAGGCTGCTCGCCATCCCAGCCACCTGCGATGGCATAACTATCATAGGCAAGCCCATCGCCGACACGTTTTTTGATTCGAGTATCTCCCGGGCAATGGTAGACCCCGGCGTCCTCGACCCAGGGAAACAATGTCCCTTCTCGGATCCCCTTCTTGGTCTCTTCAATGTGCCGCTCCCGCCCCGAAAGACCGGTTTGATCAATCTCGGCCGGACCATTCCACCAATCGTGCGGTCGCCTCGTGTTCCCTCCCACAATGCGAC
Organism: Verrucomicrobiota bacterium; assembly: GCA_018610125.1. GTDB lineage: Bacteria > Verrucomicrobiota > Verrucomicrobiia > Limisphaerales > JAHEOI01 > JAHEOI01. The sequence continues at coordinate 2,001 of JAHEOI010000035.1, read as the reverse complement.
CGTCGTGATCCTGGGCATACATCATCCAACCGAGCGTGAGCTGCTTGTGATTGTTAAGGCAGCTGGCGGCGGTTGCCTGCTTCCTTGCCCCCGCCAAAGCCGGTAACAGCATGCTCGCCAATATCGCGATGATGGCGATCACGACAAGCAGCTCAATCAGGGTGAAACCTCGTCTCGGACTCCTAGCTCGCTCCAGCCTTTTCCTTGCGATCCTCATAACGCCACTCTATTCGGTTTTTTAGAATCAACTTCGTCAGTCACAAACACCCGTCGCGCTACCCAATTCCTCGGGACGGACACAGCCTTCACTTTCAATTTACTAAAGCCTCCTCGCAAAGACAAGGAACGACTGCACCACAACACCACTGCTATTTCCTCCTGCCTGAATCCGCAGCAAGCCAACGGTCCATGTAACGCAGACCGCGTGATCGGCTTTTGATTAAGAGCCGGCTGGGCGTGGCGCAGACCGCGTGATCGGCTCTTCCAACCCAGAGCAGGCTGACAGCCTGCACCACACGAAGCCCGGCCTGCTTCCGTTTCCGTGCAGCCTGCACCACACCACATCGGACTTAAAGAGAAAGAGGATCTTGACAATACCTCTCTGCCGATGGATTCCTTGCTTGCTATGGAACGACGGCGATTGGGAAAAAGCGGTTTGGCAGTCTCGGAAATCGGGATGGGGACGATGACGTTCGGCTCTCAAACCGACAAGCAGACCGCGTTTCGGATTATGGACACCGCTTACGATCATGGAGTCAACTTCTTTGACGCCGCGGAGATGTATCCGGTGCCACCGAAAGAAGAGACCTTCGGAGTCACTGAGGAAATTGTCGGGGAATGGCTGAAAACGAAGCCCAGGGAATCGGTCATTGTGGCCACCAAAATTACCGGTCCCGGGCATGGCTGGTTCGTGCCGCCGGTACGGCACGGCCTGACCGCACTGGATCGGCGCCAGGTCATCTCCGCGGTCGAGCACAGCCTGAGCCGACTCCAAACGGATTACATTGATCTCTATCAGACCCACTGGCCGGATCACTGGATGCGTTATGAAGATACCCTCGACGCACTGACGGATCTCATCCAAGCAGGAAAGATCCGTGTTATCGGGAGCAGTAATGAGACCTGCTGGGGTGTGATGAGGAGCTTATGGGACGCCGAGAAGCATGGTCTCCGACGCTATGACACCGTCCAAAATAATTTCAGTCTTATTAATCGCCGTTGTGAAAGCGAGCTGGCGCAAGTGTGTCGACGCGAGCAGGTGAGCTTGATCCCTTACTCACCGTTAGGGGGAGGTGCCCTGACAGGCAAGTACAACGCGTCGCAATATCCGGATGACGCCCGGTTTACGGCTTATTTACGGCAAGGCCACGAACGCCAGAAGCAGATGGCCACCCGTTTCGTGAATGAGCGGTCGCTGGAAGTGGTTCGCCGCTGCTCCGAAATTGCCAAAGAGCTCGGCATGAGCGTGACAACCCTGGCAACCGCTTGGAGCAAGCAGCACGACTTTGTCGGCTCGACCCTGATCGGGGCTTCACGCTTGGACCAATTGGATGAAACGCTCAAAGCGGCGGATGTCCGACTCGATTCGGAAACGCTCCGCAAAATCGACGAAATCGAGGCCGAGATTCCCAACTCGCTCCAAGAGGATGGCCTTCGGTGGCTGTGATGCAACCACGATACGGCCGCTTGCGAGCACTGATATTCAACAGCCCTCTATTTCTTTAGAAAAAGGGGGCCTGCTCGGCCCCCTTTTACTCTTCTGTTTCTCCAATCAAGAACGTTTAGCTAGCCTCAATCGGTCAATGTGTAGGTATCCGGATTGTCTTCGTCGAGTGAGCTATTATACGTGTAGGAACTGTGATTCACATCCGTAACCTCGGCTTGGTAATCGCCTGTTGATGCCCTCTTGAGGGTAAACTCGACCTTACCATTTGAGTCCGTCGACCCGGAGAAGTTCCAACTGCCATCATCAAACACTCCATCGCCATCAGAATCATAGGT